>JAUPWC010000504.1 GCA_030916665.1 Verrucomicrobiota bacterium | reverse complement strand
GATGTTCCGGGACCAAGGCAGCGTCGAATTCAGCTTCGGCAGCTTTGGCTCCAACCGGCAGTCGCTGGACTACAACAAGGTGCTCCTGCACAACGAACTGGCGGTGAGACTGGATCTGGTGAATGACCGCCGGTCGTTCCGGCAGGATCCGGCCTTCAATCACAGCAAGCGCGCCTATGCCGCCATGCGCTACGATCCGTCGTTCCTCCGCACCGATTCGGCCTACACGAAAATCCAGGCCAGTTTCGAGCATGGTGAAGTGCGGTCCAACAACCCGCGCATTCTGCCGCCGCTGGACTACATCACCGGCTACCTGAGCGACCCGACCGCCAGCAAGACGGGCTACAACCCGTGGCTGTATCAGATGGACACGGCCATCAGCCTCGATCCCACCAAGAGCCTGTGGGCTTCGAGCGGCTCCCTCTCCAACCAATACCAGTGGGGGAATGGTTCGCCGCAGTTCTATTATGATGCCGCGACCGGCGCCCTGTTGGATGCGGGTCAGGCCAACGCCACCTCGCCCACCGGCAACGGTTGGAGTGCCTACAGCAACACCTGGAACGTCCACTCCCAGGGCTACTCCGGCTACGCCCGCGCCAGCAATTACCTCTATCGTCAGGCGAACGGCAACCAGGACGGCGGTCCCTTTGCCGGCTCCTATCGCGGCACGGTCCGTTATTTTGACCAAACCCTCTCCGACCCGGGAGTCTTCGACTTCTACAACAAGCTCATCGATGGCGACAACAAGCAGGAGTGGCAGCGATGGAATGCTTACAACGTGAGCATCGTCCAGAGCCTGTTCAACGACCGCCTCGTCCTCCAGGGCGTCGTCGATCACCAGGAGTATCTCAACGGCAACAAGGGCATTCTCGACAATCCCCGCCTCGTGCTCGATCTGAACAGCCACAACCTCAAGATTCCTACCTGGCTGCCGGGATCTACGACCAATCCCAACGTGGGCCGCCCCGTCGTGTTCGGCAATCAGGGTCGTCACGATGTGCGTGAGTATATCCGTGACAACTCCCAGCTGACGGCAGCCTACACCCTCGACGTCGAGAAGGTTTTCTCGAGCAAGGGATTTCTGTCCAAGCTGCTCGGCCGTCATGATTTCACCGGTCTGGGCGGGCGCTACCAGAGGACGGAGGAGAACCGCAGCTACAAGCTGAACGGCATCGATCCGAGCTACAAGATCTACTCGGGCGACAAGCTCAATCCGCAGCCGATCGACAACGAGTTCAACTGGCTCTCCTACCTCGGTTCTTCCATGCTGGGGACCACTGGCGCGGGTGCCGATCTGAGCAATCTGGGACGCTCCATCGTCCCGCCGAGCGTTTATCCCTACACGGTCTTCTCGAAGGAATGGACCGCCGGAGCTTCGGTCGATCCGGATGCCCCCTGGGTTTACACCGGACCGAACGGCAGCACGGTCACGCAGGTGCAGAGGGACAATCCCGCCAACTACCGGGGCTATACCCGGGTGTCGGTTCCCACGATCTACGGCACCGGCAAAGCCGTCCCCGATGTGCTCGCGACGGGTGGCAGCAAGCGGATGCAGCGGATCACCTCCACGGCCTTCCTCTATCAGGGCCATCTCTGGGATGACACCGTCATCCCGACCTTCGGCTACCGGCGCGATACGACGTTCCAGCGCGGCAACACCGCGAGCGAGCATCAGGACCCCCTGACCAAGGTCTACAACCTCGACTACGACATCACCGACGAGGGAATCAAAGCCACCACCATCTCAAAGAGCTACGGTGTGGCCGTGCATCTCCCGAAATCGCTCAAGAAGCGCCTGCCCGAAGGCACCGACATCACGTTCTACTACTTCCATGGCACGAACGAGACGCCGAAGGTGCGCTACGCCATCGACGGAACTCAGCTCCCTAACGAATCCGGCAAGACGGATGACTATTCGGTTCAGTTCGACGGTCTGAACGGTCGCCTCACCGCCCGTCTCACCTACTTCAAGACCCAGAACAAGAGCGCCCAGGCCTCGGTCGGGCAGCCGCTCGGCACCTTCATGATCCGCGCGCTTCCCGAGTGGACGCTCATCCTGCACGCCTACAGCATGGCGCACGGGTCCCTGCCCAAGGATTCGAACGGGTATTTCATCCTCCCGTCCAACAACTGGGAGTCTTGGACCCGGGAAAGCTGGGCGAACTGGCCCTATGGCTGGATGAGCCAGCACCCGGCCGAGGCGGCGTTGGCCAATGCCGACATGATGACCAAGTTCACCGAACTGTATCCGCAGTCCTACTGGGATTCTTACGGCTACAACATCGACGTTGCGGCCATCAAGCGCGGCGACTGGAGCCATGTCGTCAAGGGCACGGACTATCCTTACTTCAGTTCGTTTGTCGGCGGCGGCGATACGATCCACGGTCAGTATCCCATCATCGACCAGGACCTTGAGTCCAAGGGTCTCGAGTTCGAGGCCACCTTCCGCCCGCTGAAGAACTGGGACATCACGATCAACGCTTCCAAGGTTGACGCCACCCAGACCGGACTTGGCGAAGGCGCTAGCCGTCAGCTGGAGGGGATGGCCGATCTGTTCCTCGGCAGCGGCGTGCAATATGCCGGTATCTGGGGCGGCTACGAAGGTGCGAAGAACAGCTTCCTGGGCGACCTCTGGGCTCCCTATCTCACCCAGATCGCCCTCATCGGTTCGGAGCAGCCCGAGCTCCGGAAGTTCCGCTTCAACGTCATCTCGAACTACCGGTTCACGGGCGGCCGGCTCAAGGGTCTCAACATCGGCGGTGCCTACCGCTGGGAAGACAAGGCCATCCTGGGCTATGGCATTCACGAGACGGAAATCTACGGCGAGACGGCCTACATCGCCAACGTCAACGACCCGATCTTCGGCCCGCAGGAGTCCCACTTCGACGCGTGGATCGGCTATGAGCGCAAGCTCACCGAGAAGATCGATTGGCGCGTCCAGCTCAACCTGCGCAACGTGGGCGAGAGCAACCGTCTGGTGCCCGTTTCCGTCCAACCTGACGGTTCCGTCGCCCAGTCACGCATCGCCAGCGGCACCACCTACGACCTCAGCATGAAATTCAGCTTCTGAGTCCGATAGCATCGGATTCTTCAGTTCGGTTTCCCCGGGTTGGGGAATCCATTAGGGGATGGCGCCAGCCCGATTCAGGCTGGCGCCATCTTTTGGCGCCTCCAACCCGGTTCAAACCGTAACTTTTCCTGGTCGGACAGCATGCCGGCACAGTCCGTTTTCAGGTGTGCTGTCTCGATTGTTTTCGCTCTGACCACCGTTTCCGTTTCTATTCCGACACCGGTTTCTCCGCCCCCTCCCTGCAATCAGCCAACCCCATAACCTCCGGCTGAGGCCGTCGACTGCGCCGCCGCTTTGCGATGGCGGCCGGTCGTTCCAAAATATGCCCACATCAGCCCTCTTTCCGATGAAACGCTCCCGCGCCGTCCTTTCCCTGGTGCTGCTCATGCTCTTGCCGGCGCTCGCGCCGGCCCAGTTGCCGACGCCGACTTACGGCTGGAATCTCGGCAACACCCTGGAGCCGCCGGCTGGCGAAGGCGCCTGGGGTCCGGCGGCCACGCAGACCATGATCAACGCCGTCGCCGATGCGGGTTTCAACGTGATCCGTCTCCCCGTGGCGTGGGACAGCCACGCCAACCAGTCCACTCACCAGATCGACCCCGCCTGGATGGCCCGCGTCAAGCAGGTCGTTGACTGGTGCTACGCCAAAAATCTCCACGTCATCATCAACTGCCATTGGGACGGCGGCTGGCTGGAGAACAACATCACCGACACGGTGAACCCGACCATCAACGCGAAGATGCAGTCCTACTGGACCCAGATCGCGACGACCTTCGCCGGCTACGATGACCGGGTGATCTTTGCCGGGGCGAACGAACCCAATTGCGATACGGCGGCCGAGTGGGCGACCTTGCGGAGCTACTACAACACCTTCATCAGCGCCGTCCGCGGCACCGGCGGCAAAAACGCCACCCGCTGGCTGGTGATCCCGGGCCCCGACACCAACATCGACAAGACCTACGACTGGGTAACCACCCTGCCGGTGGATTCCGCGACCGGCCGGCTCATGGTCGAGGTCCACTACTATCCCTACCAGTGGACCCTCATGACCGAGGACGCGAACTGGGGAAAGATGTTCTATTTCTGGGGGAAGGCATACCACTCCGCCACGATGCTTGATCGCAATTCCACCTGGGGCGAGGAAGCCTACGCGGACGAGCAGTTTCAGAAGATCGCGACCAAGTTCGTCAGCAAGGGCGTGCCGGTGATCATCGGCGAATGGGGCGCGGTCAAGCGCACGGGCTATTCGGACCTCACCGGCACGGAACTGAACCGGCATCTCGCCTCCCGGACCTACTTCAGCAAAACGATCACGGACAAGGCGAACGCCCTCGGGCTCAAACCGATCTGGTGGGACGCCGGCGGCACGGGCCGCAACACGATGTGGCTGTTTGACCGGTCCACCGCGGTCATGATCGATCCGGACAACGTCAACGCCCTGACCGGCGGGCCGGCGCTGCCGCCGCCCGGTGCCGGTCCCGGCGCTCCCAGCGGCCTGGCGGCAAGCGCGACGTCGTCCACTCAGGTGAGTCTCACCTGGGTCGACAACGCCACCAACGAGGATGGCTTCGAGTTGGATCAGGCGACCAACTCCGCGTTCACGAGCGGTCTGGTCACCACCAATCTCTCGGCCAACAGCACCAGCCGCTCGGTCAGCGGGTTGTCCGCTGCGACCACGTATTATTTCCGCGTGCGCGCGGCCAACAACGCCGGCTCCAGCGCCTACTCGGGCACCGCCAGCGTCACGACCCAGAATGCCGTTGTCGTCACTCCCCCTCCCAGCTCCCCGCCGGCGTCCGGCGGTGGTGGTGGCGGTGGTGGCGGCGCCCCGAGCATCTGGTTCCTGACCGCCTTGGCCATGGCTGGAGTGCTGAGGCGGAAAATGCGCACCGCGTGATTCTGTCGGCCACGCCGGGAATCTGCTCGGGTGGCAACCGTCTGCGGTGGCAGAGACGGCTTTCGGGATGTGTCCCCTGTTTTGGCGACAGGCGACCAGCGGCAGACTGTGATACCCTGTCGGGCTTCGTTGCCCACCATCCCCCATGGTGTGGCCGCTTAATGCGCGTTGGACCGCACTTCCCCCGGCAGTTGGTCCGACGCGCCGCCGGTCGTTATTTTGCCGCGCCCGTCTTCAAGGCGAGCGATGGCGCATCCCCATTTTCGCTCCAGATCAATCAGTGCTCATGAGACACCTTCTGCCCCTTCTTGTCGCCGTGCTTGGGCTGGCCGCCGCCTCAGCCCGAACCGTTGCGGTCGAAACCGCTGCTCCCCGCGAGCGCCTCAATTTCGACGCCGGCTGGCGCTTCGCCCTGGGGCACGCCGCCGACCGCGGCCGGGATTTTGATCCGGCCGCGAATGCGTTCTCCTATTTCGCCAAGGCGGGTTTCGCTTCCGGCGCGGCCGATCCGAAGTTCGACGATTCCGCCTGGCGCCAACTCGACCTGCCGCACGACTGGGCCGTGGAACTGCCCTTCAGCGAAAAGGGCAGCGGCTCCCACGGTTTCAAGGCCATCGGCCGTCAGCATCCGGAAAACAGCATCGGCTGGTATCGCAAAAAATTCCACATCCCGGCCACGGACCTCGGCCGGCGCATCAGCCTCGAGTTCGACGGCGTGTTCCGCGACTCGGTCGTCTGGGTCAACGGCCACTACCTCGGCCCCGAGCCGAGCGGCTACAGCAGCTTCGCCCGCAACCTCACCGAGATTCTGAACTACGGCGGCGACAATGTGGTCGTCGTGCGCGTGGACGCCTCAGTGGAGGAGGGTTGGTTCTACGAGGGCGCCGGCATCTACCGCCATGTCTGGCTCACCAAGACGGCCCCGCTCCACGTGGCCCGCTGGGGCACTTATGTGACGAGCGAGGTGACCGCGGACCACGCGCAGGCCGACATCACCGCCCGCGCCACGATCAGCAACGAAGGCGGGGTCGCCGCGGCTTTTCAGCTCGAGCAGACGATCCTCGGTCCCGACGGCGGAAGCCTCGTCACGCGGTCGCTCACCGGCCTGACGGTCGCGGCCGGCGCCAGCGCCGAATTCGCGCTGACGCTGCCGGTGGCGCAGCCGCGCTTGTGGTCGCTCGAAACCCCTGTGTTGCACCGGCTGGTCACGGTCGTGCGCGGCTTGGACGGGACCGAAATCGACCGCTATGAAACGCCATTCGGCATCCGCACGATCCGGTGGGATCCGAACGAGGGCTTTTTCCTGAACGGTCGCCATGTCGTGCTCAAGGGCACCAACAACCACCAGGATCACGCCGGCGTCGGTGTCGCCGTGCCCGATGCGCTCTGGGATTTCCGCATCCGGAAATTGAAGGAGCTGGGGAGCAATGCCTACCGCTGCTCGCACCACCCGCCCGCGCGCGAACTCCTCGAGGCCTGTGACCGTCTCGGCATGCTCGTGATCGACGAGAACCGCCTCGTGGGCACGACGGATTACCATTACGACCACCTCCGGCGCACGGTCCTGCGGGATCGCAATCACCCGAGCGTCATCCTTTGGTCCGTGGGCAACGAGGAGTGGGCCGTCGAGGGTGCCGACCCCGGGGTGCGCATCACCGCGGCCATGCAGGCCTTCGTGAAGCGCCTCGATCCCACGCGGCCCGTGACCATCGCGATCAGCGGCGGCTGGGGGCGGGGCAACTCCGTCCCGGTCGAGGCCGCCGGCGTCAACTACATCGACAATCTCCGCGGCAGCGGCTTCACCACCGACGAGTGGCACGCCCAGCATCCCGGCCAGCTCATGCTCGGCACCGAGGAATGTGCCTTCACCCAGACGCGCGGCATCTATTCCGACGACCGCGCCGCCTGCCACCTGCACGCCTACGACTGGGACCCCTCGACCTGGGGCTCCAGTGCCGAGCAGGGCTGGTCGCATTACGCGGACCGGAAATTCCTCGCGGGCATGTTCGTGTGGACCGGCTTTGATTACCGTGGCGAACCCACCCCCTTCGGCTGGCCGGCCACCGGCACGCAGTTCGGCATCCTTGACCAGTGCGGTTTTCCCAAGGACGTCGCCTACTACTTCCGCGCCTGGTGGCGCGACGAGCCGCTGCTCCATGTCTTCCCGCACTGGAACTGGACCGGCAAAGAGGGGCAGGCGATTCCGGTCTGGGTTTACAGCAACTGCGACGAGGTCGAACTCTTCCTCAACGGCCGGAGTCTCGGCCGCCAGACGATGAAGAAAAACTCGCACCTCGAGTGGTCCGTGCCCTATGCGCCCGGCACGCTGCTCGCGCAAGGTTACCGCGCCGGCAAACCCACGCTCACCACGCAGGTCGAGACCACCGGTGCGCCCGCCAAGCTCGTGTTCACGCCCGACCGCACGACGCTCAAGGCCGATGGCGCGGACGTGGTCGTGTTCAGCGTTTCGACGGTGGATGCGCAGGGTCGTCATGTGCCCGCCGCCTCGAATCTCGTGAAGTTCTCCATTGCCGGCGGCCGCATCATCGGCGTCGGCAACGGCGACCCGGCCAGCCACGAACCCGACCAGGCGAGCCGGCGCAGTCTCTTCAACGGCTATGCGCAGGTGATTGTGCAGGCTTCGCGCACGACCGGGGAGATTTGCGTCACGGCAGAATCGGACGGGCTTGCCGCCGCCGAAGCCATCCTTGTCTCCACCCCGGCTAACTGAGCACCTATTTTTTCATGATGACGCATCCCTCGTCCCTCCTCCGCCTTTTTGTTTTGCTGGCCGTGACCAGCGCAGGAGCGATCGCAAACCACGCTGCACCTGAGCCAACACCCATCAGCTACGGACCGTTGCAGGTCATAGCCCCCGGTGATTCGCCGGAAATCATCGCCGAGAAGGCCGCCAAGGTTCTGCCACGCCCCAACCAGTCGGCGTGGATGCGGCTCGAGCGGACGTTTTTCCTGCACTACGGACCGAATGCGTTTCGCGGGGTGGAGTGGGGCGACGGCCGCGAAGAGCCATCGATCTTCAATCCCACTGCCCTGGATGCGAACCAGTGGATCGGCACCGTGGCGGATGCCGGTGGAAAATTGCTGATCCTCGTCAGCAAGCACCACGACGGGCTCTGCTTCTGGCCCTCGCGCTACACGAACCACTCGGTTGCCTCCAGCCCTTGGCGCGAGGGGAAGGGCGACATGGTCCGCGAAGTGGCCGACGCGGCCCGCGCTCGCGGCGTCAAGCTGGGCGTCTATCTGTCGCCCGCCGACCTTTACCAGCTGCGCACCAATCCCAAGAATCCCGCCGGCTATTACGGCAACGGCAGTCCCAAGGTCCGCTCCACCATCCCGACGGACCCCGCCAGCTTCCAGTCCGACCCTTCGAAGGGGCGTCCGCCGACGGCGGGTTTTCCCAGCTTCACCTACGAAGTGGATGACTACAACCGCTACTTCCTCAACCAGCTCTACGAACTGCTCACGGAATACGGGCCGATCTCCGTGGCCTGGTTCGACGGTGCGAATCCCGATCCGAGCGTGCATCAGACCTACGATTACGAAGCCTGGTATGATCTGATCCGGCGCCTGCAGCCGGAGGCGGTCATTTCGGTCAAAGGCCCCGACGTGCGCTGGGTCGGCAACGAGGGCGGCGTCGGCCGCACCACGGAATGGAGCGTCATTCCTCTGTCGCAGCCGCCGGAGAAGTTCACCTGGCCCGACATGCACGGCGCCCTCGGCGACCGCGCGAAGCTCACGGCCGGTTCCCATCTCTGGTGGTATCCCGCCGAGGTAAACACCTCCATCCTCCACGGCTGGTTCTGGGCCGAAGGCAAACGCGTCAAGAGCCCCGCCGACCTCGTGGACTACTATTACACCTCCGTCGGCCGCAACGGCGTCATGCTCCTGAACCTCGCGCCCGACACGCGCGGCCTCGTGCCCGACAACCAGGTGGCCGCGCTCCGGCGGATGACCGAGGTCGTCGGCGACACCTTCGCGCGCGATCTCGCTTCCGGCGCGAAGTTCAGCGCCGACAGCTCGCACCCGGCCCAGTCCCCCGCACTCGCGCACGACGGCAACCTCGACACCTGGTGGGAGGCCGCAGCGGGTCGCACGCAGGCCGTCTTCACGCTCACGCTGCCCGCGGCCGCGACCTTCGACGTCGTCTCGCTCCAGGAGGCCGTGGATCACCGCAGCCAGCGGATCGAATCCTTCGTGGTCGAAATCTGGAACGGTTCCGCCTGGACCGCGCCGGCCGCCGTCGAGGAGCAGACCACGGTGGGCTACAAGCGCCTGCTGCGCCTCGCGGTGCCCGTCACGGCCGAACAGGTGCGCCTCCGCATCACCGGCTCGCGGCTGGAGCCGACGCTGGCGGAGGTCGGTCTGTTCAAGCAGTCCCTGCCCGGTGCGCCGGTGATTCCCCCGCGCAGTCGCGACGGTTTTGTCACCCTCACGCATCCCCATCCCCTGCCGATCGTCTATACCCTCGACGGCACCGAGCCGACGGCGCAGTCGCCGGTCTATCGCGCGCCGATCCCGCTCCCGCGCGGCGGCACGGTGAAGGCTGCGGTGCTCACCGCCGACGGCCGCCTCGGGCTCTCCGAATCCCGCACCGTCGTCGGGCTGGCGCCTGCGGGCTGGAAAGTGGTTTCCCCGTTCGAGGAGGAAGCCGGCTTTTCTGCGGACAAGGCGATCGATGCCAACACCGGCACCTACTGGAAAGTTCGCGCCACGACCGGCGCCGCGCCGCGCCCCACACTCACCGTGGACATGGGCGCACCGCAGCGCATCGCCGGATTCGCCTACCTGCCGCGTCAGGACTGGAACCCGATGAGCATGGTTGATCGCTGCCGCTTCGAAACCAGTTTGGACGGCACCGTCTGGACGACGCAGGTGCAGGAGCAGTTCTTCGGCAACATCCGGAACAACCCGATCCTACAGGAGGTGCGCATCGCGCCCGTCGAGGTCCGGTTCTTCCGCTTCACCGCCCTGCACGCCCTCGACGACAACGGCTGGGTCGGCGCCGCCGAGCTCACCGTGCTGCCCGCCGAATAAAAGTCACATCACTCAAATCTTCCTGATGAACCTGTCACGTCGCCTCATCCACCCCTGGGCAATTTGCGCGCTGCTTGTCCTGCTCAATGCCGCGCCCGGTTCGCCGGCTGCACCGGTGCGCGAACGCCTCTCGCTTGATGCGGGCTGGAAGTTTCATTTGGGTGATCGCTGGCCTGAGGCCCCGCGGCTGGACAAGGCCGGCGCGAGCAGCGGCCCGGCTTCGTTCAAGATGTTCAGCGACGTGACCTGGCGCACGGTGAACCTGCCCCACGACTGGGCGATCGAGCTGCCCTTCGACGAGAAAGCCGACTTGAACCACGGCTTCAAGGCGCTCGGTCCGGGTTTTGAGGCGACCAGCATCGCCTGGTATCGCCGCACCTTCGACCTCCCGGCATCCGATGAGGGCAGGCGCATCCGGCTCACTTTCGACGGCGTGTATCGCGACGCCACGGTGTGGGTCAACGGCTGGCTCGTGCGCCACCACGAGGGCGGTTACTATCCGTTCAGCGAGGACATCACCGACGTGGTGCATTTCGGCGGACGCAACGTCATCGCCGCGCGCGTCGACGCGACAAAGTTCGAGGGCTGGTTCTACGAGGGCGCGGGCATCTACCGCCACGCGTGGTTGGAGAAAACCGCGCCGGTGGCCGTAGCGCCGGACGGCATTTTCGTTTACGCGCAGTTCAAGGACAACGTGCCGACGGGCCCGGCGGAGATCCACGTCGAGGCCGAGGTGCTGAACAAACTCACGCGTGGGGTGGAGGCGGTGGTCGCCTGCGAGGTCGTGGCGCCCGACGGTCAGACAGTCGCGCGGTTCCAGGCTTCGCGGCCGGTGGCGGGCGAATCACAGGCCGCCGCCAAATTGCGCTCGGAGGTTGCGACCCCGACCCTGTGGTCGCCGGAGTCGCCCCAACTCTACCAGCTCATCACTCGCGTTGCGGTGGACGGTCAGACGGTGGATCAGCAGACAACCCCCTTCGCTATCCGCACCGCCGTCTTCGACCCGGAGAAAGGCTTTGTGCTGAACGG
>JAUPWC010000503.1 GCA_030916665.1 Verrucomicrobiota bacterium | reverse complement strand
CACATGCTTCGGGTCGATCTGACCTGAGAAAATCAGCGGATCACACAGATGGCCCAGCAGGGATCGCATCCGCCCGCAAACGGCCGAGCGTCCCATCATCCCGAGGCCCATCACCCGGCGCATGGCCAGCAACGGGGCCCCGGCATGCAAGGCCTGCACCCACTGCCGGGCGCGCAGGGTGCGAAAGCGAAGATAGCCGCCGAACAATTCGTCCCCACCATCCCCTGAAAGGCACACCTTGACCTGGGCCCGCGCAAAGGCGGACATCCGCAAGAGCGGCAGAATGGCGGGATCCGCGATGGGCTCGTCCATGGCATCCAGCCCGGCATCGAGCAGCTGGAGGAGATCCTGCGCCGCCATGTACTCGGTGTGATGCCGGGTGCCGAAGTGCGCGGCTACATCCCGGGCATAATCCGCTTCGTTGCTCCGCCGCACTTCGGCCGTGTTCCCGGCGAAGCCGATGGTGAAGGTCGAAAGCTCCTTCCGGCGCGCCGCCGGAGTCAACGCGAGCAACAGGCTGGAATCGATGCCGCCGCTCAGGAAGAGACCGACCGGCACGTCGGCCACGAGTTGGTCTTCGATCACCGCGGTCAGTTGGGCCTCCAGACTGGAAACCGCCGCCGCATTTCCCAGGACCGCGACCGGGGTCTTCGCCCGGTGAACGCCTGATTCGACCCGGCCGTCGCGCACACGGAGGAATCCGCCGGGCGGCAGCTTTCGCACCCCCTTGAGCAGGGAATACGGCGGCGGAATCCAGCCGTTGAGCAGGTAGGAGCGCGCCGCTTCCAGATCGGCCTCACATTCCATGCGCCCCGCCCGCAACGCCTCGACGATGGCCCGGATCTCGGAGGCGAACAGCAGGATCCCGTTCCTGACCGCGTAATAGAGGGGCTTGATTCCCGCCCCATCATTCGCCGCATAGAATTCGCCGGATTGCCGGTTGTAGAGGGCGAACGCATACATGCCATTCAACCGCTCGTGCATCCGGACACCCAGATCCTCGTACAGATGCACCAGCACTTCGGAGTCGCTTTGTGTCCGGAGGACATGGGTTTTCGCCAGATCGGCTTGCAGCTGCTTGTACCCGTAGATCTCGCCGTTGAAGACCAGGGCCAGATTCCCCTCCTCGTTGAAAAGCGGCTGTGCCCCGCCCTCGAGATCGATAATGCTCAGCCTGGCATGCGCCAGACAGGCGCGCTCATCGGCGAAATCCCCGATCCCATCGGGCCCGCGATGGGCCAGGCACCGGATCATGATCCGGGCCAGGTCCACGGCGAGATCTTGCCGTGATTCTTCGTTCAACCGGAAGGTGCCAGCGATGCCACACATGATGGGTTCAGGCTTGCGGCAATGGATGGACGGATTCGCAGGGAGTCGCGAACACCGTTGCCGCCGCGAGGAAATAGATTGCGGTCAGGCCCCCGTTGAAGAACACCGCATCGTAAATGCTCACCATCAGCAGGATCAGTGGTAGGATGATGAACAGCCGCCGGTGCCCCACCGGCTGCCGGTAGCGACGCAGCAAGGTCGCGAGCGCACGACCGAGCAGGTACAGGGCCAGGAGGACATAGCTGATGAGGCCCAGCACGCCCATCTCCGTGGCGAGCAGCGCGGCCGTGTTGTGGGGAGTAGGGCTTTCCATCTCGATGAAGACGTTGTGCGTAAAGTAGGCGCTGGAGGTACCGATGCCCTGCCCAAAAGGGAAGTTGACCAGAGAATATCCGGCGGCGCGCAGGTACTGTAGTCGCTGGACATTCGAGAAATTGGAGTCGAAGTTCACGAGGCTCGCCACTGAATCCGGGTTGTAAAGATCCTCGCCACGAAACAGGTAGACGGCCCCGGCCAGTCCGGCCGCGAGCAGCAGCAGGATCCGGATGGCGGTCGCCAGGCGGGTGCGCCCGATGGCCACGCCCATGGCCAGGCAAGCCAGCGCCGCCACCATCGCGGCGCGGCTGGAGTGAAAGTTGATCGCAGCCACGCCCAGCACGATCGAGACGGTGTAGAGAATCCGGCCCCGCTTCCCCGAGAACATCTGGCTGGCCGGCAACGCCACGCCAAAAAGCAGGATGTAGATGGAGGCATAGTTGTTTTCCGTCGGGGCCACGAAGGAGGACCAATCGAGCTCCCACCCCAGCACGACACGCCCAATGCCATAAATCGAGAGCGGGATCGTGATCCAGGCTGCCCGGTACGCAAACCGCCTGAAGCCGTCCGGACGGCCAAAGGCATAGACTCCGGTCATGAAGACAATCGCCACAAAGAAATATTGAAAGAGCTCGGAGAACATGCGGACGCCGAAGCCATGGGGAGAGAGGAATAATGTCGTGGTCGGGACCAGGCACATCCCGGTCAGCACCAGCATGGCGGCCGTGCCCAGTCTCACCCCGCCGCCCTTCTCCGGTGAACTCCGGGCGATCAGCAGCATGACCACGGACATGAAAAACGCGAAGATCGCCGCCCATAAATATGGATAGGGCAGCTGGATCGACAGCAGGTAGCACGTCACCAGGTTGAGCGGCAGACCCGTCAGATCCATGCCCTGGGTCTTCATGCCGCAACCCGGTGCCGGGTGACCCAACCGGCGGCCTCGGCGCGGCCTGCCCGGTGAACCGGTGCCATCGCCAGAGCGCCCCGGAACCACCGTGGGCGCAGCCCCATAAATCGTAGCGAGGTGCTCATACCGGCGGACCTAGCCGAGGGACAAGGCCGGTTTGCGGGGCGCGCTTTGATACCATATCTCGATCGCCGCGAGCGCCCGGAGCTGCCGGGTGTAGTTCTTCTGCCCGCCACAGTGGGCCTGGATCATGTCTTCGACGACCTTGCCGTCGAATAGTTGCGAAGCCAACGAGTCCGGCGCAAAGAGCACCCGGCGGCAGTATGCGCCGCCGTCGGACTTGAACCATTCGCCGATCGGCACGGTGAACATTTGCTTCGGCCGGTTGAGCAATTCCCTGCCGATCAGCGGCTCGATGGCCTTTCGCATCATGTGCTTCGTCCGACCGTCGTGTAGCTTGAACCGGCTGGGCAGGTTGAAGGCGAACTCGATCATGCGATAATCCAGAAAGGGCGTCCGGGCCTCGATCGAATGCGCCATGCCCATGCGGTCCGGCTTGACGAGATTGTTGCCGGGAAGGAGCAGAAGGAAGTCGATGGCCAGGGCCTGATTGACCGCATCCAGATGCGCGTATTGCCGCGCAATGCCGAGCACCTGGTCCATGGGTTCCTGCCCAGCTGTCGCCCGCAGGAGCCCCGGGGTATAGAGTCCCTTTTTCATCTCCCGGGTGAAGAGGCTGGTGCGCTCGAGGTAGGACAGCAGCGGGTTTTGCCCGCCCGGAGCGCCGGCCGCGCCGGCCTCCAGTTCCAGATACTTCTCATAGCCGGCGAACAATTCGTCCCCTCCGTCCCCGGTGAGCACGACCTTCACCTGCTCGGCCGCCAGTTCGGAAACGTGATAGGTGGGCAGGAAGGAAACGTCCCCGTGCGGTTGATCGTTGTGATAGGAGATCTTGGGCCAGATGCTCAGGTCCTGGGACTTGAACAGACGAAGATGATGCTGGGTGTTGAATCGCGTGGCTGCCAACTGGGCGAAGGGCGACTCATCAAACCGCGCGTCATCAAACCCGATGCAGAAGGTCTTGATTGGCGTCGGGGAATACCGCCCCATGAGGCTGACGATCGTGCTGGAATCAAGCCCCCCGGACAGGAAGGCCCCGAACGGGACGTCGCAACGCATACGGATGCGCACCGCGTCGGCCAGAATTTCGGTGAATTCCGCCACGGCCTCCTCCTCCGAGACGTCCTCCCGGATGCGCGGCTGCAGCTGCCACCACGCCGCTTCGGAACGGCGGCCGTCGGCATGGATCTTCATGTGCCCGCCCGGCGAAAGGTGGCGGACGTTCCGGTAAATCGTGCGCGGCGGAGGTACGTAATTGCAGGTCAGCAGGGCATCCAGGCTGATGACATCGACTTCGGCCGGGATGTCGCAATCGAGCAAAGCCTTGATCTCCGAGCCGAAGACGAGCCGGCGCTCATCCGAATAATAATACAGCGGCTTGACCCCCGCCCGATCGCGAAAGAGATGCAGCAGATCCTTGCGCCGATCGATGATGGCGATCGCAAACATGCCGTTCAACCGCTTCACAAAATCGTCCCCCCAGCATTCGTAGGCCCGCAGGATCACCTCGGTGTCGCTGTGCGTTGCGCAGGGATAGCCTAGGCCGGCCAGTTCCGCGGCCAGCTCGATGT
>JAUPWC010000502.1 GCA_030916665.1 Verrucomicrobiota bacterium | reverse complement strand
GGCGCCGCGCCCGCCGCCGGCAAGCCCGGCGATCCCGCCGCGCCCGCCGTGCCGGCCGCCCCTGCGACCGAGGATGTGCGCAAGCTCACCGAGGTGGACACCTTCGCCATCGAGATCGGCTACGGCCTGCTCCCGCTCGCCGAGGCCCGCAACGGCGGCGACCTGCTCGCCCGCGTCACCGGTGTCCGCAAGACCCTCGCCCGCGAGAAGGGCATCGTCGTCCCGCCGGTCTCCGTGCGCGACAACCTCGAGCTTGAGGCCAACGACTACCGTTTCCTGCTCCGCGGCAAGCCCGTCGCCCGCGGCACCATTCTCCCCGGCCGCCTGCTCGCCATGAATGTCGCCGGCAGCACCATCAAGCTCCGCGGCCAGCCCACGCGCGAGCCCGTCTTCAACCTCGACGCCACCTGGATCGACGAGGGCGAGCGCAAGACCGCCGAGCTGAACAATTACACTGTCGTGGACCCGTCCTCGGTGCTCATCACGCACCTCTCCGAGACGCTCAAGGCCAACGCCCACCTGCTGCTCGGCCGCCAGGATGTCTCCTCGCTCGTGGACCACATCAAGACCTCGAATTCCGCGCTCGTCGCCGAGCTCCTGCCCGACCTGGTCAACCTCGGCATCATCCAGCGCGTGCTCCAGAATCTGCTGCGCGAGGGCATCGCGATCATCAACCTGCCCGTCATCCTCGAGGGCATCGCCGACTTCGCTTCGCTGTCCAAGAATCCCGACGACCTCAGCGAACTGGTGCGCCGCCGCCTCGGTCTCTACTTTGTGCCCGAGCTGGAGAGCCGCCCCGGCACCCTGCGCGCTCTCACGCTCGACCCGCGCTTCGAGCAGGTGCTCGGCACCAAGGTTCACCGCACCGCCACCGATGTGGGACTGTCGCTCGATCCCGCCACCGGCCGCCATCTCATTGACGAACTCAACCGCAAGGTGGGCCAGCTCACGGCCTCGGGTTCCCCCGCCGTGATCGTCGTCTCGACCGAGAACCGCCTGCCGGTCCGCCGCTTCCTCGAACCCTCGTTCCCGCGCCTCACGGTGCTGGCTTACCAGGAGCTGCCCACCGCCACCGAAATCGAGAACGCCGGCATCATCACGCTCCCCGCGCATTTGCAGCAGCAGCCGCCCCTGAAGGCCGCCGCCTAATCGAAAATCGAGAATCCAAAATCGACAATTTCCATGTCCTCCCCCTGCTACAAGTTCACCGTCAACAACGCGCACGAGGCCGCCTCGGTCATCCGCGAGCGTCTCGGCGAACACGCCCGCGTGCTCTCGGTGCGCACGGTCGAACCGACCGGTCTCCGCGGTCTCTGGGCCTCGCCCAAGATCGAGGTCATCGCGGCGGTGGAGGCGCCGGCGGCGGTCGCGGTGGCCCCGTCCCCCGTGGGAGCGAGCTTGCTCGCGACCAGCGACGAGGTTGCCTCGCCGGTTGACCGTGAGCCCGCGGCCGCGGCTCCCCGCGCCGTCGTCCAGTCGCCGCGCCGCCTGATCACCTCGCTTTCGCCCAACGCCCGTCCGGAACTCGCGCCGCTGCTGCGACGCTCCGGCTTCTCCGAGGCCATTCTTTCCCGCCTGGAAAACGCTCCTGTCTGGGCCTCGCTCCGCGAGATGCCGCTGCACCGCGCGCTGGTCGAGACCGGCCGCTACCTGCGCCGTGTCGCCGGCACCCGCCGCTCGGGCGCCCCGCTTTCCCGCGCCGCGTTTTTCGGCCCGGCCGGCACCGGCCGCACCACCGCCCTCTGCAAGTGGCTCGGCTCCGAGGTCTCGCGCCGCGCCCGGCTCGGCCACGTCGTGACCGCCGAGTTTGACCAACCCGTGTCGCGTGGGGCTTTGCCCGTCTTCTGCGAGGCGCTGGGCGTGCCGCTGGCGCACTTCCCGGCCTCGACCCGTCCGGCCACGCCCGGCGGCTTTGTCTATTTTGACCTGCCCGCGCTCTCGCTGCGCGATCCCGCGGCCAATGTGGCGCTCGCCGACTTCCTCGACCGCGAGCAGATCACCGAGCGCGTGCTGGTGCTCAATGCCGCCTACGGCCACGACGCGCTCCGCGCCGGCTACGCCCGCGGTCGTGAACTGGGCGCCACCCACGTCGTCTTCACCCACCTCGACGAACTCGCCCAGTGGGGCCGGCTCTGGGACTACCTCATCGACGGCGGCCTCGAGCCGCTGTTCCTCTCCACCGGCTCCTCCCTGACCGGCGAGTGCGACGAGGAAGTCTTCGACGCGCTCACCCGGCGCACGCTGCCCATCGTCGATGATGCCGCCGAACCGGCCGCCGACGAAGACACGGAGGACGCCGCATGAAATTCGTGTTCCTCAGCGGCGGCCTCATCGGCTTCGTGGTCGGTCTCGTGACGAGCTGGCTGTTCGATCACGCGCCCGATCGCGTGTTTCTCGACGCCGCCGTCGGCTGCCTCGCCGGTGCCGTCCTTTTCCGCTGGTTCTGGACCATCGTGCTCGCGGGTCTCCGCGACACGGTCGTCGCGCGCCAGCGTGCCGCGCTCGCCGCCCAGGCGGCGGCCACCGCTGCCAAGGCCAAGTAAACTTTCCGCAATCCAACCTACAACCACCACCTGAATCATGAAAACCGCTGCCGTCCTCAAAGACAAAGACTGCGGCATGGATGCTAAGCCCGCGAGCGCCGCCTGGCGCGTCTATCAGGGCGTTTCCTCCGGAGCCATCGATGAAAAGGATTTGATCGTGCGCTTCCTCCCGTTGGTCCGCAATGTCGTGGACCGCATCAAGCTGACTCTCCCGCCGCACATCGATGCCGACGACCTCTACAGTGTCGGCGTCACCGGCCTCATCGCCGCCGTGCGCAAATACAACCCCGAACAGGGTAACACCTTTGCCGGTTACGCCGCCACGCGTATCCGCGGCGCCGTGCTCGACGAGCTGCGCCGTCTCGACTGGTGCCCGCGCCGCGCCCGCGCCCGCGCGCGCAAGATGAAGGAGTCCATCAATGAGCTGGAGCAGCGTATCGGCCGCACCGCGACCGAGGACGAGATCTGCGAGGAATTGGGCGTTTCCCAGGCCGAATACCGCAAGTGGTTGGACGAGTCCCGTCCGGTCACCTTCGTGGCCTTGGATTCGCATGCCGCCGGTGAAGAGTCGGAAGGCGCTTCACTGCACGAGTTTCTGGCCGACGACAATGACGTGACGGGCCGCGAAAACCTCGAGAAGGAGGAGTTGTTAAAACTTCTCACTCAAAGGATGGCCGATCTGCCCGATATACCCCGGAAGATACTCGCCATGTATTACTTTGAAAACATGCGTC
>JAUPWC010000501.1 GCA_030916665.1 Verrucomicrobiota bacterium | reverse complement strand
TACCCGCTACCCACTGAAAACAGCGAGGAACCAGATTTCAGGATGCCGCCGTCTAGTTGGAAGACCTGCTTGAAGCCGGCCTGCTGGAGATAGGGCGCGGCCTTTTCGCAGCGGATACCGCCGGTGCAAAAGGTGACGACGGGCCGGTCCTTCAGTTCGGCGGGCAGGCGGTCGGCGGCCTGGGGGAAGTCGCGGAAGTGGCGGATTCCCGCGGGCAGGGCGCCGCGGAAGGTGCCGGCGGCGACTTCGTAGTCGTTGCGCGTGTCGAGCAGGGTGACGGTGCGGCCTTCATCGAGCCACTGTTTGAGCGTGCGCGGCGCGAGTCGCGG
The DNA here is from genome assembly GCA_030916665.1 of Verrucomicrobiota bacterium. Classification (GTDB taxonomy): domain Bacteria; phylum Verrucomicrobiota; class Verrucomicrobiia; order Opitutales; family Opitutaceae; genus Lacunisphaera. Next base: position 4,195 of record JAUPWC010000501.1, on the reverse strand, counting down.
GGCCGGATGGCGGGCGGGATCGATGCCGGGCACGCCGAAGGCGATGATCTCGCGTTTGATCTTCACGAGCATCCGCCGGAACGGCTGCTGCTCGCTGACGGACTCCTTCGGCGTCAGGTCTGCGAGACCGGGCACCGCGCGGATCGCGGCGAGCAGGCAGTCAAGCGCGGCGCGTTCGCCGGCGACGAAGAGGTTGATGCCTTCCGTGCTGAGCAGGATCGTGCCCTTGATCGCGCCCGCGGTGGCGACGGTCCGCAGGCTTTCCTTCAGCGTCGGCAGGTCCGCGAGCGGCGCGAACTTGTAGGCGGAGAGGTTGATGATCTCAGGCATCGGGGGAGGAGTGCAGGGGCGGAGAGGTTTTGTTCAATCCCGGATATTCGCGGGGCCGCCTTATGGTGGAACACGCTGACCTCAGCGCGTTGCGGCGCAGCCGTTCCGAACCAGCGCCTTGGGGTCAAGTCGCTCCACCTAAACTGCGGTGACCACAGCTTGGGCGATCAGCTGTTGCAGCCGTACGGGAGCGTGGGCCGAGGTCTTGGCCACGAAGCCGCGGGCGTGGGCGAAGTGGACGTCCGGCTCGCGGGCGATCCGCGTGAAGTCGAGCGACGGGTGGTCGCGGAAGCGGCCGAGGCCGTAGCCGGCGCTGCGGCGGTCGGGATAGATCAGGCCGACGATCTCGCCGGTCAGCTTTTGTTCCTCGATGAACTCGTCGAGGCCGAGCGAAGGTTCCTCGGGCAGCGGGTCGGTGCGCGGGAGGAAGAGAACCTTGCCGGACTGGCCGGCGGACTCGAGCGGCCAGAACTGCGCGTGCCGGCCGATGAAGCCGAGCCGCGCGCGCAGGTTGCGCACGTAGCTGACGAGGTCTTCGCCGACCATCCGCATCATCTCCCAAAGCGGATCGCCGGGCGCGAGGTGTTTGGCGAGGGCGAAGCGACGGAGCATGGTGACGTCGATCGGGGAGTTGAGTTTCGGCAGGACGTCGTCGGCCACACCGAGCCAGCGGGCGGTGGTGACGGCGCCGCGACAGTCGAACCACTCGGCGGATTCCAACCACGGGCAGAACTGGCGGGCGTCGGCATAGAGGCCGAGATGCTGGAGCACGAGCGAGAGCGAGCAGGTGGGCGGGTGGTCCTTGGGCAGCTGGTGGTGGTCGAAGTTGTTGCGCTCCGGGGCGTGCTCGTGACCGACGTCCACGACGCACACGGCCGGATCGGCGAGATCGGCCGACGTCGGCTCGCGGCGCACCACCGGCACGGGATGCAGGGAGAGGAGCACCGAGCAGGCGAGAAATTCGTCCTTATGGGCACCGCCGGGGTGCGTGAGAATGGTGGAAAACGGAATCATGAAACGGGCCGCAGAGGAGCGCGACGATTCTGTGCGGACGCGAGGGAAAAATGCGGGCGCGCGCAAGCGCACTGTCCCCCGCGGGTGAACACCTCAGTAGAACACGTTGCGGTCCAGCGAGCGGTATTGGATGGCCTCGAGCAGGTGGGGTTGCCGGATGGTTTCGGAGTCCGCCAGGTCGGCGATGGTGCGGGCGACCTTGAGGATGCGGTCGTAGGCGCGGGCGGAGAGCGAGAGCTGTTCCATCGCGTGCTGGAGGAGGTCGCCCAACGTGGAGTCGATCGGGCAGAAGCGCTTGATCTGCGAGGCCGTCATGCGGGCGTTGGCGGTCAGGTGGGTGCCACGGAAACGGATGAGCTGGTGCTGACGGGCCACGTCGATGCGTTCGCGCATGACCGCCGTGGATTCGCCCGGCTGGTTGGAGCGAAGCTCCGTGATGGAGAGAGACGGGGCCTCGATGTGGATGTCGATGCGGTCCAGGAGCGGTCCGCTGATGCGGGCGCGGTAGCGCTGGATCTGGGCGGGCGAGCAGCGGCACTCGTGTTTGGGATCGCCGAGGTAGCCGCAAGGGCAGGGGTTCATCGCGGCGACGAGCATGAAGTGGCAGGGCAGGGTGACTTTGCCCGCGCTGCGGGAGATCGTGACGTGGCCGTCTTCAAGCGGCTGACGCAACACTTCCAAAGCCGAGCGTTTGAACTCGGGCAGTTCGTCGAGGAAAAGCACGCCCTGGTGGGCGAGGGAGATTTCGCCCGGTCCGGGAATGGTGCCGCCGCCAAGCAGGCCCACGTCGGAGATCGTGTGGTGCGGGGCGCGGGACGGGCGCTGGAGAAACTGGAGTCCGCCCTGCATGGTTTGTCCGGCGGCGGAGTGGATGCGGAGAATCTCGAGGTATTCGTCGAGCGTGGGCTGCGGCATGATGCCGGGAATGCGCCGGGCGATCATGGATTTCCCCGAGCCAGGCGGTCCGATCATGATCAGGTTGTGACCACCGGCCACGGCGATTTCGACGGCACGCCGCACGGCGTGCTGGCCCTTGATGTCGGCGAAGTCACACTCCTGGTCGCCGGTTGAGACAGTCGCATTGCGCCGCGGAGGAGCGACGGGGTAGAGCTTGGTCCGGCCGTCGAGGAAGCGCGCCGCCTGGTCCAGCGAGGTGATTTCGTAAACCTCGATCCCCTCGACGAGGGCGGCTTCCTGCGCCGCGAGTGGCGGGAGCAGGACGATCTTGCGCCCGGTTTCCCGCGCCAGCACCGCCATGGCGAGGCCGCCCTTGATCGGGCGGGTGGCACCGGAGAGACTGAGTTCGCCGGCAATGAGGTGGCGATGAAGGCCGTCGCAGGCGAGCTGGCCGGTGGCGATGAGGATGCCGAGGGCGATGGGGAGGTCGTAGATGGCGCCCTCCTTGCGCAGGTCGCCGGGGGCGAGGTTGATGGTCGTGCGCGTGCGCGGCATCTTCAGGCCGGAGTTGCTCAGGGCCGAGAAGACACGGTCCTGCGATTCCTTTACCGCGGTATCGGGCAGGCCGACGAGGATGAGGTTGGGCACGCCGGATTCACCGGTGTTGACCTCGACTTGGACGGGAACGGCATCAATGCCCAGCAATGCGGCTGAGCCGACGGTGGCTAACATGGACAGGGGCGGAACGGAAAGGTGGAGGTTTAGACCAATCCTTCCTGCAAACGCCGGCGGACTTCGATGATGTTGTCCTCCACTGCCTGCAAATACGGATTAGTTTGGCCCGCTGTCGTCAGATAGCGATGCACGCCGCCGGCCTCGAAGTCCAGCATTGGCCGCACATAATTTGTCCAGAAGGCCGGCGTCATCTGCATCATCTCCCGCAGGCTGTGGTAGGGGCGCTTTTCGCCCGGGACCTGTTCGAAGTCGAAGGCTTCCTGAAATTCCCGGTAGAGGGCCTTGAGTTTGTCCACGTAGTCAGGGGCGCTCATCTGGGCGAGGTAATCGGCCGTCACCAGAATGAAGGCGAAATGGCGGGCCTGCTCGCAGCGGAAGGAAATCTGGCTGATCTTGTTCCGCGGGCCGGTGCAGATGATGGCCGAGCAGATGTCCTCGATCTCGGTGGCGGTTGCGCCCATGCGGGGCAGGTAGTCGCGTGCGAAGTCGCAGCTGCGGCGTTCGTGGACAAAGGTGTAGCGGGCGCCGCTGCCGCCGAGGTCTTCGTTTTTCTTCAGATAGCCAGTGTCGTGGAGCAGGGCGGCCATCACGGCCAGTTCCCAGTCGCGCTGGGTGAGCACGGGCTTGTCGGGGGTGCGGCTGCGGCCCGCCATGATATGCACCATGCAGAGCGTCGCCTGGAGGGTGTGCTCGTAGTCGTGGTAGTGCATGTCGATGCGCTGGTAGCCGGCGTATTCACCGGCGAACATGCCGCGCACATCCTCGAAAAGGCGCTCCAGCAGCGGGTAGCTGGACTGTGCGCCTATGCCGGCAAAGGCCTCTTTGACGGCTTCGACCACGGCTGAAGGGTTCTTCGTGTCGATGGAATGAGGGGGGACCATCCGGTACTAGAAATAGGGGTTGCCCCCCATTTGTCGCAAGCCCATTGTCCAGTCGAAGAAGAAATGCTCACCAGCACCAACCTGATCGTTGGGCTCACAGGCGGAATGGGATGTGGAAAATCAACGGCTGCCGCCCTGTTTGCCGAGCGCGGATTCCGGCGTTTGGATGCCGACCAGACTATCCGCGACGAAATTCTGACCGACCCCGATGTCGTCCAGTCCATCGGCTCGCGCCTCGGGCCCGACACGCTGGAGGCGGGCGGCCGCGTGCGCCGGGATCGGGTGGCCGCGGTGGTTTTCAGCGACCCCGCCCAGCTCGCCTGGCTGGAGGAACTGCT
>JAUPWC010000500.1 GCA_030916665.1 Verrucomicrobiota bacterium | reverse complement strand
TTCGTCGGCGCCGGCGACATCGAGCAGACGGCGCGCAACTTTGTCACCCGGCTCAAGGCCACCGAGGCGCGGGAGAAGACTTGGAACGACTTCCTGCTCGGCGTCCGTCCGCGACTGGGCGCCGACACGCGGCTGGTCGAGCACGAGCTGCTGGCGGCCAAGACGACGATGCGCGTCGGCGGCCCGGCCCGCGTCTATGCCGAGCCGGCAAGCGCCGAGGACTTGCAAACCGTGTTGCGCGAGGCGAACCGGCTGGCGCTGCCCGTGCTGCTGCTCGGCCGCGGATCGAACCTCATCATCCCGGACCACGGCGTGGACGGGCTCGTCATCAGCCTCGGCCACGAAAACTGGCAGAAGTTCGAGCCGCAGGCCGACGGACGCATCTGGGCCGGCGCGGGGCTGCGGCTCAAGAATCTCTGCGGACTCGCGATCAAGGCCGGGTTCAAGGGTTTTGAGTTTCTCGAGGGCATTCCCGGCTCCGTCGGCGGCGCGCTGCGCATGAACGCCGGCGCGATGGGCGGCTGGATGTTCGACGTGGTGGACGAGGTGCGGCTGATGAGCCTGCGGGGCGAGATCCGCACGATGAAGAAGGCCGAGATGCACGTGGACTACCGGCATTGCGCGGAGCTGCACGAGGCGATCGCGCTCGGCGCCTGGCTGAAGCCGGCGGCCAGCGCGCAGTCGGACGACATCCGCCGGCAGATCGACGTTTACCAGAAGAAGCGCGTGGAGTCCCAGCCGCGCGAGCCGAGCGCCGGCTGCATTTTCAAAAACCCGCCCGGCTCTTCCGCCGGCCGCCTGATCGACGAGAGCGGCCTCAAGGGCGAGCGGGTGGGGGACGCCGAGGTTTCGACCGTGCATGCGAATTTCATCGTGAACCGCGGCCACGCCACCAGCGCCGACATCATCGCCCTCGTGAAGAAGGTCCGCGCCCGCGTGAAGCAGGCGCGCGGCGTCGATCTCGAGCCCGAGGTCCTGCTTTACGGGGCCGAATGGAAGGACGTCCTATGAATTTTCGATTTTTGATTCTCGATTTTCAATTGCCAGAAGGAGGGCTCGCGTCTCTGCGGGCCGGGTTTGCCGAGCGGATGAGCGGTTCGCAGGGTCGCGCGCCCTCCGCCAAGGGGGGCATTCGCCCATGACCCCGCAACCCGTCATCGCCGTGCTGGCCGGAGGCACCTCGCCCGAACGCGAGGTCTCGCTGGGCTCGGGCAAGGCCATCGCCCTCGCCATGGCCTTTTCGCACCCGACGGAGTTCTTCACCGTGGACGCCGATGCGCTGCCGGCCGGCCTCGACCCGGCCCGCCATGTGGTCTGCTCGGCGCTGCACGGCACCTTCGGCGAGGATGGCGGCATGCAGCGCCTGCTCGACGCGGGCGGTTTCAGCTACACCGGCTGCGATGCGCGCAGCAGCGACCTCTGTTTCGACAAGTGGCGCACGCGCCTCAGCGTGTCCGCGATGGGCGTGCAGGTGGCCCCGGGCCGGAATTTCACGGCCGCGAACAAGCCCACGGCGGCGGCCCTCGTGGCCGAACTGGGCGAACAGGTCGTGCTGAAACCCAACCGCCAGGGCAGCAGCGTCGGCCTGCAGATCGTTTCCACCAAAGTCGGCCTGGAGATCGCGCTCGGCGGCATCCGGGCCGGCGACTGGATCGCCGAGCGCCGCATCCTCGGTCGCGAGCTGACCGTCGGCCTGCTTCGCGGCCGGGCGATGGGCATTGTCGAGGTCGTGCCGAAGTCCGGCGTCTTCGACTACACGAGCAAATACACCAAGGGCCTCACCGAGTATCTCGCCCCCGCCAAGCTCTCCGACGAGACCGCCGCCCAGGTGCGCACGGCGGCCGAGACGGCCTTCGCCGCCTGCGGGTGCCGCGACTACGCCCGCATCGACTTCATGCTCTCCGCGGAGGGCGAGCTGTATTTGCTCGAAATCAACACGCTGCCCGGCATGAAGGAAACCAGCCTGCTGCCGATGAGTGCGCGCTGCGTGGGGTTGGACTTTGTCGCGCTTTGCCGCGAACTGGTTGCGCCCGCCGTGGAACGCCTCCGGCCGCCGGTCCGTGTCCAACGATGAAGCCCACCGACAAATCTCCCGAGGCCCCCGGCCGTTCCTGGCGCAGCATCCGCCAGAACGTGAGCTCGCCCGCGATGTCGCGGCAGGGCCTGCGCCGGCGCTGGCTCGCGTGGCTCAAGATCGGCGGTCTGACGGCGGCGCTGGGTCTGAGCGGTTGGGCGGTTTACGAACTGGCGAACTCGTGGACGACCGACCGCACCGCGCTGACCACCGCCGTCCACAGCGCGCCGGTGCGCGAGATCGCGCTCATCACCGACGGCGTTCTCAGCCAGAAATGGGTGGCCGACACGCTTTCGTTGCCGAAAGGCGCCAGCCTGATGGCGCTCGATCTGCCGGGCTTGCGCGATCGCCTGCTGGCCCACGGCCAGATCCGCGTGGCGGTGCTGACCCGCAGTTTCCCCGACACGCTGGTGGTCACTCTGCAGGAGCGCACGCCGGTGGCGCGCGTGCTCGCGGCCGATGCCTCGGGCCTGTCGAAGGCCCTGCTCGTGGCGAAGGACGGGGTCGTCTATGACGGCCAACACTACGGGAAGGCACTGCTGGAAGAACTGCCCTGGCTGGCTGGCATCCGCCTGCTGCGCTCCGGCCGGGGCTACGAACCCGTGGCGGGCATGGCGGATGTTTCGACGCTGCTTTCCACGGCCCAGCTGCAGGCGCCGCACCTCTACCGCGATTGGCTCATCGTGTCGCTGGCCCATCTGGCCGAACGCGACGAACTGGTCGTGAAGACCCGGGACCGCACCGAAATCACCTTCAGCCGCATACGCGATTTCTACAAGCAGGTCGCACAGCTCGACTATGTGCTCGATGCCGCCCAAGGCCTGCCCGAGGCCGCCGCCCTGCAGTCGGTCAACCTGACGCTCGGGGACCATGTGCCCGTGCGGCTTCAGGGGACGCCCGAAGAGCTCGCGCCGGCCGTGCCGGAGCGCCCCGAATTTTCCCTCAATCCCTCTTCCCAACGGAAAAAACAACGTGATCTCTAACAGCAGCAGAATCATCGGCGCCGTCGAAATCGGCACCGGCAAGGTGGTGGTCCTCGTCGGTGAAATCACCCGCGGCCGCAGCCTCAACATCGTCGGCGTGGGCGTGGCCCCGGCGCGCGGCGTGATGAAGGGCGAGGTCGTCGACTACAAGGCCGCCTGTGAGGCGACCCACCACGCCCTCGAGATGGCCGAGAAGCGCGCCGGCGTCCGCATCGAGGAGGTCTGGCTCGCCCAGACCGGCGCCCACCTCGACGCCTTCTACAACGAGGCCTCGGTCAACGTGAAGTCCGCCGACAACACCGTCACCGCCCTCGACATCGCCTCCGTCTGCGAGCTCGCCAAGGAAAAGGAGCTGCCCGCCGGCC
>JAUPWC010000499.1 GCA_030916665.1 Verrucomicrobiota bacterium | reverse complement strand
GCGAATGCGGCGGGTTGGCCATGAGCTCGTCGTCCTTGAGGAAGTCGATGCCGGCCTCGACCAACTCTTTCACCATCGCGGCGGTCTGCGCGGGCGTGAGGCCGATGCTCGGCTGGATGATGGTGCCGATGAGCGGCCGGCCGGTGACGCCGGAGAGGCGGCGGCAGCCCGCGATGCCGAAGGCCGCGCCGCGGAAGGCGGCGGCGAATGAAACCGGCACGTGAAAGTCCACGAGCTTGAGGCCGGAGAACTGCGCGAGTTCGTAGAGGTTGCCCTGCAAGGTGGAGACGAGGGCGGGGAGATTGGGGCCAAAATTATCGACGGACCACGACACGACGACCTCGGCGCGGCGATAGGTTGCGGCGGCGGCCCGGCCGGTGGGGAGCGAGGGCGCGGCGACGGAGCCGATCTCGGTGATTTTTTCGACGCGGGCGGCGAAGCGCGCCTTCAGCTCGGCGGTCTCGCCGGGCACGGCGACGAAGGTGCCCGACGATTGCTCGCCGGCCAGCGTGGCGGCGGCCTGCGCGACGGGCAGCGGAGTCTCGATCAGGTAGGTGGCGGTGACGCGGTCCATCAGAGTCGGTAAAGGCGTTCGGCGTTGCGGTGGAAAAGGCGGGCGCGCTCATCTTCGCTGGCGCCGGCGGTGAGTTCACGGGTGGCCTCGACCCAGCGCGCGAGCGGAGCACCGAGGGTGCAGACCGGCCAGTCGCCGCCCCAGACGACGCGGTCCCAGCCAAAGCAGGCGACGACGTGGTCGAACCACGGGCGCAGGTCGGCGACAGTCCAGCCGGGGCCGGCGTAGGCGACGAGGCCGCTGAGCTTGCAGGCGACGTTGGGCCGCTCCGCGAGGGTGCGGAGGTGCTCCCGCCACGGGTCGAAGGAACGGCCCTTCACGTCGGGCACGCCGCAGTGATCGAGGATCAAGGACACTTGCGGGCAGGCGTCCACCAAGGCGATGGCCTGCGGGAGTTGCCGTGCCAGCACGCAGAGATCGAAGGTGAAACCGAAGTCCGGCAGCAGGCGCATGTGTTGGATGAAACGGGATTGGGCGGAGAGTTCGTCCGGCTGCGTGTGCAGCACGCGGCGGATGCCCCGGACCTTGGGCAGTTGCGCCAGCGCCTCGAGGTGCGCGCGGAAGCCCTCCTGCTCCGGCCGGCCGCTCGCGACGATGCCGGTGATCAGCGGCCAGCCGTCGGTGAGGGCCTGGATGTGCCGCGCCTCGGCGAGCAGGTGAGGCTCGTCCACGTCGCACTCCATGAACACCGCGCGCGTGATGCCCGTGCCCGCTGCCGCGGCCGCGTAGTCGTCGGGCAGGAAGTCGCGGTTCAGCGCCGGGATACCCGCGCACCACGCGTAGGGGAACTGCCGGAGATCCCAGAGGTGTTGGTGCGTGTCGATCAGGTGCATGGGGCGAAAGTTCGTATTACGAACTTTGGACGGGATGGAATTTACCCGTCGCCGACGGCCTGTCCGCATCCCACAGAGGGAAAACTGGCTTTCGAGGCGTCAGGTGGGTGGTCGGGGGCATGGGATGAAAGTTCGTATTACGAACTTTGGGTTGGTCAGGGGGCGGCGGCGAGGGTGTTGCCGTAGCTGATGAGGCCGACGGCGCCGAGGAGGAGGGCGATGGAGGCGAAGACGAGGGTCTTGGTGGCGGGGCGGGCGGATTTCCACTCGCCGATGGCGACGCCGAAGCCGCAGCTCAGCAGGATCAGGATGATCATGTGGATGGCCCAGCTGGAGAACTCGAAGCGGCCCATGCGCACGTGGCCGAGGCCGTAGAAGAAGAACTGCAGATACCAGAGCAGGCCGGTGAGGGCGGAGAGCAGGTAGTTGCGGCCGAGGCCGGCGCCGTCGGGCGTGCGGAGAAACTCACCCCAGGTGCGCTCGCGCGTGGCCAGCCAGCCGGCGTAGAGCAGCGTCGTGAAGAAGGCGCCGCTGTTGGAGAACAGGTAGATGACGTTGCCCTGGAAGTGTCCCGCGCCGTGCTTCGCGGCGAGGTCGGCCACCGGCTGGGCGGCGGCGAGCGAAAAGCTGAAGACGGCGGACAGCACACCGGCGAGCACGACGATCGGGAGGCCGAGGCGGGCGTTGAACGGGGTCTTGTTGGCGTCGTTGGCCGTTTCGCGTTCGCGGCGGAAGCCGGCGTAACCCGTCACGACCATCGCCACGCCGCCGAGCAGCACGCCGCCGATCACGAGCAGGCCGGCGGAGGAGGAGAGGGTTTCAGCGAGCTTGCCCGCCAGCAGAGGAGGGATGAGCGTGCCGAGCACGCAGGAGAGGCTGATCGCCAGCGCGTAGGTGAGGGAGTAGCCGATGTAACGGATGGCCACGCCGAACGCGATGCCGCCGACGCCATAAACCGCGCCGAGGGCCCAGGATTTCCACATCGCGGCGGCCGGCGCCTCGCGCAGCACGGTGCCGAGTTCGGGGATGGTGGCCCACGCGAAGAGCCACGGGAAAATCAGCCAGCACCCGGCGGCCTGGGTGAGCCAGTAGGTCTGCCAGCTCCACTGGTGCAGATGACGTTGCGGGGCGTAGCACAGCGCCGCGCTGCCGGCGCCGACGGCGTGGTAGGCGGTGCCGAGAAGGGGATTGGGGTCGGGGGGGAGCATGAAAAAGGGGGATCGTTCTCTTAATCGTAATCGTTCTCGTTCTCTGGGAATTGCAGCGGGGGTGGCGAAGAATGAGGGAAAGAGAGAACGAGAACGATTAAGAGAAAGAGAACGAGGTGGAGATTAGAGGCTGAACTCCTGCTGGATCTCGGCGGTGTGCTGGCCGACGCGGGGGGCGCCGCGCGGGGATTTGAAGCGCTGGCCGTCGATCGTGATCGGGCAGCGGGTGGTGCGGAGCGTGGGGCCGCCGTCGCGCGTGACCTCCTGCACGAAGTCGAGCGCCTTGAACGCGTCCGTCTCCCAGAGCTGCGGCCACGAATGCACCTCGGCGCACCAGTAGTCGGCGGGTTCAAGCCGGGCGAGCCAGTGCTTCGTCGGCTGCGTCTTCAGGTGATCGGCGAGGAGACGCTTGATCTCGTCGCGACGCGTGAACCACGTCTGAGGGTCGGCAAAGCCGGCGAGTGCAGGCAATTCGAGCAGTTCGCCGAGCTTGGTGATCGAGCCCATCGCGAGGGCGAGGAAACCGTCGGCCGTGGCGTAGATGCCGTAGGGCGCGCCGAGGTAGGCGTGGCCGTTGTTGACGGCGCTGCGGGCCGGCACGCGGCCGCCGTCGTTGAGGAAGGTGGTCGTGACCTCGAACTGCAGGTCGAGGATGGACTCGAGGAGGCTGACCTCGACGAGACCGCCCTGGCCCGTGACGCCGCGGCGCACGAGCGCGGCGAGCAGGCCCTGCACGAGGTGCGCGCTGGCGGTGAGGTCGGCGACGGCGAGGCCGAAGGGCAGGGGAGGGTCGCCCGCGTTGCCGTTGAGGTGGACGAGGCCGGAGACGGACTGCGCGAGCAGGTCCTGCCCGGGCTTCTCCACCCACGGGCCGGTGCGGCCGTAGCCGGTGACGACGCCATAGACGAGACGCGGGTTGAGCGCGGCGCATTGCTCGGGGCCGAGGCCGATGCGCTCCATCACGCCGGGGCGGAAGTTCTGGATCAGCACGTCGGCGCGCGCGATGAGCTGCTTCACCTTGGCGAGGTCGGCCGGATTCTTGAGGTCGGCGGCGTAGCTCTGCTTGTTGCGGTTGATCGAGTGGAAGAGCGTGCTGTCGCCGTCTAGCGCGAGGTTGGAGATGTAGAGCTGGCGGCCGATGTCGCCGGTGCCGGGACGCTCGATTTTGATGACGCGCGCGCCGAGGTCGGCCAGGCGCGTGGCGGCCCAGGGTCCGGCGAGGAACTGGGCGAAATCGAGAACGAGGAGACCTTCGAGCGGTTTCATGCGTGGGCGTGAATCTTGAAACAACGCATCGAGATTCGGAGCTCTTGAATATCAGCCGGACCAAATCCGCAGAGCGTCATGCTGAGCCGAGCGAAGCATCCAAGCGGGTGCGCGAATTCCCTTGGATCCTTCGCACGGCTCAGGATGACGGATGGGGGAGTTGGGAAGTAAATCGGCATTTTGGAATCGTGGCGGGGTTTTCAATTCACCCGATTGTCCAGCGAGGCGCGGTAGAGCGCATCGAGCTGCGCGAGCGCATCGGCTTCGGGCAGGGTGCCGCGCAGCGCGGCGTGCACGACGTGGCCGGCGTGTTCCTGGAATTCCATGTAGCCGTTGTGGCGCGGGCGGAGGAAGGCGCGGTCGAGGACGGGGAGCGTGCGGATGAAACAACCGCCGGTCAGGGCGTTGTTGTCGGCGTCGGTCCACGCGGTGCGGTGACCGGGCTGGCCGCCGGCGGCCGTGTAGAGCGTGCGCTGGATTTCCGGCGACGCGGCAAACTGCGCGTAGGCGAGCGCGGTGGCGCGGTGCGGACGCAGCGCCGACACGGCGAGGCCGGTGCCACCGAGCGTCGTGCGCAGCGGGGCGCCGCCATGCAGCGGCGGTTCGCCGAAGGTCAGGCGGTGGGCGGCGTAGCCGGCGCGGGCGTAGTTGGAATAACCGTAGGCGAGCGGGCAGTAGGCGACCTGGGTGTTCGCGGCGGAGGCGACGAGGTCGTGCGACGCGATGGGGTTGCGCGACCAGCAACCCGGATCGCAGAGCGCGATGAGCTCGCGCAGCGAGGCGAGGGCGGCGCGGCCAGTGTCGGAGGAGGCGACGCGTTCGCGGGTGGCGAAGGGCGTTTCGCCGTGCGCCACGCAGAACGTGTAGAAATTCATCAGGCAGTTGATCGGTGCCGCGGGGATCTCGACGTGGCCGGCCTTGGCGAGGGCGAGCAGGTCGTCCCAGGTGCGCGGCACGGCCAGCTTGAGCCGGGCGAGCAGGTCCTCGCGCCAGAAGGCGATCGGCGTGGCCGCGTCGATGGCGAGCGCCCAGGGGTGGCCGCCGTAGGTGTAGCTGGCGTGCGAAGCGCCGACGGCGTTCGCCGCCTGGTCGGCGAGGAAGGCCGCGGGCAGGTGTTCGTCGAGCGGCAGCAGCGGGCCGTGCGCGGCGGCGTAACCGACGAAGGGATGGTCGAGCACGATCAGGTCGTAGTCGGCGGCGAGTTTCTCGACCGGGAATACCTCGAAGGCTTTCAGCGAGCGCTTTTCCCAGACGATCTCGACGCCCGGGTTGAGCTCGCTGAAACGCTGGGCGGTGGCGACGACCGGCAGGTAGCCGCGCGTGTGGCCCCAGGTCATGCCGCGGAGTTGGACAGGCGTGCTCATGCGGGAATCGGCGTGGCGCCGCGCGCGCTCGATTCGTAGGCGGCCTCGACGACGGCCATGGTGCGGCAGGCGTCGGCCACGCGCGTGGGCAGGTCGGCGGTCTCGCCGTTGGCGAAGCGCATCAGCGCCGCCATCGGGCCGATGAAGGCGTGCGGGAACCAGTTGCCCGCGAGCGGCACGGGCTGCCAGTCGCCGGGCCGGCCGTCGGCGCCGGGCGCGCAGAGTGCGAGGGCGTCGGGCTCGCCGCGCGGGTAGTCGAGGAGCAGGCCGAGGCGGAGCTTCAGCGCGCCGCGCGTGCCTTCCCACTTCACGTAGCTCTCCTGGTGGGCGCCGCCGAAGTGGTGGCCGTGGTTCGTGGTGATCGTGGCGCGGAGGGCGTCGCCGTAGTCCAAGGCCATCGTCGTGCGCGTGGCGGCGAGTTTCGGTGCGAGGGGGTGGCACGTGGTCTTGGCGTGAACGCCGGTCGGTTCGCCGAGGAAACTGCGCACGAGGTCCACGTAGTGGATGCTGTGGTAGAGGATTTCCACGCGCGGGATGCCTTCGAGAAAAGTCCAGAGCTGCCACGGCGTGTAAACGGTCACGCGCACCTCCAGGTCGTGCAGTTCGCCGATCACGCCCGCGGCGATGAGCCGGCGGGCCTCGGCGACACCGGGCGCGGTGCGGAGCTGGAAGTTCACGGCGGCCAAAAGGCGCCGGCGCTCGCAGAGCGCGAGCAGCTGGCGCGCGGCGGCGAGATTATCGCCGAAAGGTTTCTGGATGAGCACCGGCGCGCCGTCGGGCAGGGCGGGCAGCACTTCCGGCAGCGCGGAGGCCGGCACGGCGACATCGAACACGGCGTGGGCCGGTGCCTGTGCGACGGCTTCGGCCAGCGAGCTGAACACGCGTGGCACGCCGAAGTCGGCGGCGAGCTTCGCGGCCTTGGCGCCGTCGGGGTCGAAGAGGCCGGCGACGGGAAAGCCCGCGAGTTTGTAGGCCGGCAGATGGGCGTCGCGCACGATGCCACCGGCGCCGATCGAGATGATCGGACGCGGGGAAGTAGGCAGTGGGACGAAAGACAGCGCCATAACCGCTACGCGAGATTGCCCTCCAGGTGCGCGCGGCCCACGCTGCGCCGCACATCATGAAGACCCTGTTTTTCGAAGACTATGCTCTCGGCACGAGCCGCACCTCGACGGGCCGCACGATCACCGAGGCGGACGTCGTGCTGCATGCCGGCCAGACCGGCGACTTCTACCCGCACCACATGGACGCCGAGTGGTGCAAGACGCAGCCGTTCAAGCAGCGCATCGCGCACGGCACGCTGATCTTTGCCGTCGCTGTCGGCCAGACCGCGGGCGAGATCAACCCCGAGGCGTTTTCCTACGGCTACGACCGCGTGCGGTTCATCAAGCCGGTGTTCATCGGCGACACGATCACCTCGCGCTGCACCGTGAAGGAGAAGCGCGACGACCCCAAGCGCCCCGCGCTCGGCGTGGTCGTCGAGCTGGTCGAGGCGCTGAACCAGCG
>JAUPWC010000051.1 GCA_030916665.1 Verrucomicrobiota bacterium | reverse complement strand
CGGGTCTTCTCGATCTTGTCCTCGATCGCGCCGAGCTCGGCGGACATGTCGATGTTGTTTTCGAGGGACTGCTGGTGGAGGGTTTCGAGCTGCTTTTCGAGTTCGCGGAGGGGCTTCTCGAACTCGAGCAAGTAGGCGGGTCTTTCCATGGGACGGCGAGGCTAGGGGGCGGCGGCGGCGGCTGTCAACGGGCGCGTCTCCGGCCAAAAATCGCGTAGGACCCGCTGAGCTGCGCTCAAAATGACAGGTCCTGGAATCATTTTTCACTTCTGTCATCCTGAGTGAAACGGAGGATCCGGTTGTTTAGGCAACCGTAGCCTGAGGGGGCTTGCGGCGTGCCAGCCATAAGCTGGGCGAAGACTGGAGACCGGCCCTCCAGGGTGGAAAACGCCAACCCGCGGCGGAGCGCGGGTTCCACCTTACAAACCCTTGGTCGCGTCGGGATTCTTGATCTGGTCCTTCCAGCTCTGGATCTTGGCCTGGGCGCCGAAGTGTTCGGCCTTGGGCTTGTCGCCCTTCTCCATCCAGATGCGCGAGAGGGTCGTGTTGATGAAGAGATCGCCGGGCTGGAGCTTGTGGGCGGCTTCGGCGGCGACGAGGGCGTCGTCGAAGCGGCGCAGGTTGAAGTTCACCTCGGCGAGGGCGTGCCACGCAGGAAAGGAGCCGGGCGCCGCGTCGGTCGCGCGGGCGAGCTTGGCGAGGGCGGCGTCGTTGTCGCCCATCGTGTAGTCGAAGGTCGCGTCCTCGATCAGGTGCTGGATTTCGTCGTCGGTCACGGGGGTGGAGAGACCTGATACTTGAAACCTGAAAGCTGAGGATGTGAAACCCCAAACTGGGGCAGATTCGGTCTTCGATCGGACCCTGTTCAACTATGCTCCTGCTGCCGACCAAAACAAAAAAAGGACGGCCGTGAGGCCGTCCTTGGGGGAAGTCAGATCGATCGCCACGTCCCGCCGGGCGGGACTCGCGATGACAAGGCTCAGGCCTTGGGGGCGCCGCCGACGATGGCGAGGGTCAGCTTGATCTCGGGGTTCACCTTGTCCTCCATCTGGCCGGGGTTGATGCCGTAGTCGCTGCGGTTGATGGTGAATTCGCCGCGGACGACGAGCAGGTCGCCGCCGACCTCGGGCTTGTTGATGCGCTTGCCGAACGCGCCGGCGAGGTAGGTGAGCTTCACCGGGACGGAGACATCCTTGGTCACGCCCTTGATTGAGAGCTTGCCGACGGCGGTGGCGGTCGTGTCGTTGCCGGAGGTCTTCACGTTGTCGAGCTTGGCGAGCTCGAAGCTGATCTCGGGGTTCACCGGGGCGTTGAGCCAGCGGTCGCCGCGGAGATGGTCGGTCATCATCGCGTTGGAGACCGTGAGCGAGTTGGTCGCCACGACGATCTTGCCGGTGGTGGCGGCCGGGTTGGCGGGATCGAAGGAGACCGTGCCGGTGATGCCGCTGGCGGTGCCGGAGATGGGCTCGAGCACGGAGTCGAGGTGGAACTGGATCGCGTTGACGCCCTTCGGATCCTTGAAGTCGAAGGTCTGGGGCGCGGCGGAGAGGGCTCCGATGGCGGCGATGCTGAACAGGGTGGCGATGACGTGGTTTTTCATGAGGAGGTGGTTTGGGTGGATTGGCGTTTGAACAAAAGCGAGACGACGAAAAGGCCGGCGGCCAGGCCGGCGCCGCCGGCGAGGAACTCGATGCCGGGCACGAAGCGTTTCTCGTAGGTCACGAATTCGATGCCGGTGATCTCGTCGAGTTGCTTCACCGGCACCTGGTTCATGCTCCAGCCGGTATGCGCGCCCTTGGCGGTCCAAAAGCCGACCACGCCGATCAGGAGGACCGCGGCGGCCAGTTGCAGGCCGAGGCGGGCGGGGGACGGCTTGTGCGTGGTGGAATTGCTCATGGCGCGATACGGAAGCCAGGATCCTTCAATGTGCAAACAGTTTTATAAACACTTGCCCTACAAGTCAAAGAATCAGCATTGCGTCGCCATAGCTGAAGAAGCGGTAGTCGCAGGCCACGGCTTCGGCGTAGATATCCTTGAGCCAAGCGATGCCCTCGGTCGAAGCCGGCGTGAGGAAGGCAGAGACCAGACACAGCAGCGTGGAACGGGGCTGGTGGAAGTTTGTGATGAGCGCATCCACGCCGCGGAACGTGCGCGGGGGATAGATGAAGATACCGGCCTCGGCTATCCAGGCGCTCTGTATGTCATCACGAGGAGCAAAGCGACGTAGTGATCCATCTGGATCGCCACGGCTTCCGATGGAAGCCTCGCGATGACATTCGGGATTGCGCGACAGATAGTCCTCAATGCTGCGCACCGAGGTCGTGCCGACGGCGATGCGACGGCCCTTGGTTTCGAAGAGCGCGCGCTGCGTGGCGACAGGGATTTCGTAAACCTCGCGGTGGATGGCGTGGTCTTCGATGCGTTCGGCGGTGATCGGGCGGAAGGTGCCGAGGCCGACGTGCAGCGTGAGATCGGCGCAGGCCACGTCCTGTGCGGCCACGGTCGCGAGCAGTTCCGGCGTGAAATGCAGCCCCGCGGTCGGCGCCGCGGCGGCGACCTGGTGGCCGCGGTCAGCATAGACGGTCTGGTAGCGTTCGCGATCCACGTGGTGCGCCTCGGCGCTGTCGTGGCCGGTGATGTAGGGCGGCAGCGGCATCTCGCCGATGCGGTTGGCCACCGCGAGGATGTCGCCGTCGGTCGTCGTGAAGCTGACGCGGGCAAGGCCGTCCTCGGTCTTTTCGAGCACGGTGCCGGTGAAGCAGCCCTCGCGGGTGAAGGTCGCCCCGACGGGCAGCTTTTTGCCGGGGCGGAGCAGGCACCACCAAGTGACGGAGGCCGGAGACAGGAGATCGGAGGCCGTAGGGACGTGCTGGAGCTGCGGCGACCTCGCCGCGGAGGGGTGATTCTCGCGGGCGGGCGCGCCCGCGCTCCTGGATTGATCAGCCGGCCTTAAGAGCAGGCACTCGACCTGACCGCCGGTAGGGCGCACGGCATGGAGGCGCGCGGGGATGACGGCGGCGTTGTTGCGGAAGAGGGTGTCGCCGGCGCGGAGGTATTCCGGCAGGTCGCGGAAATGACGATGGGCGAGGGTGCGGTTTTTCCGATCTACGACGAGGAGGCGCGACTCGTCGCGGCGCTGCGTCGGATGCTGGGCGATCAGGCGTTCGGGCAGAGGGTAGTCGAAGAGGTCGGCGTTCACGCGGCGGCTACACTCAGCAGGAGAAGGCGGTCCGGACGCCAGCGGATTCTTGCCCGCAAAGGTTCGGGCCGCTCAGCGCCGCCGCCGGCGCAACCAGCGGAATCCCATCAGGCCGAGGCCTCCGGCCAGCAGCGCGTAGGTGCTTGGTTCGGGCACCGCGCTCAAGGCCTGGAAGCTCACCGTATTGGTGAGGTAAGTGACCGAGAAGATGTAATCGGTGCCGGAAAAATTGCCCGTGAAGGTGTCGCCCGTGTTGGGCAGACCGGCGAACGAGCCCGTGATGCCACTTCCGCCGGAGGCAATGGAGATGATGTTGTAGGTGCTTCCAATGGTGGGGGCGGCCAGCAGTTGGAGGCTAAGGCTGAGCAGGCCTGACCCGAGATTGACCGCGCTCGTGGGATTCTGAAACACCAGCGCGTCGGCGGACGCACCGCTCAGTTCGATCTCCAGCGTGGAAGCAGTGGTCACGCTGAATTCGCTGTTTGAGAAGGTGAGCGTGCCGATGGAGTTGCCCGGGGCGAGGTTGCCGCCGTCTATGAGCAGATTGCCCGTAATGGTGCCAGCGCCCTGGATCAGGCCGCCGGTCTCGTTGGAAAGCCCCGTGCCGGCGTTGAGCGTGCCGGCCTGCACATGAATGGTGCCGAAGTTCAGCGAGCTGCCCGCGTTCAGGGTGATGATGGCACCGTTCACCAGCACCAGGCCCGAGGCCGTGTTGGTGAAGGTTTGTCCGGCGGCGCCCAAGGTGAGGGTGTAGCCGGCGGTGTTGAGGGCGGTGATGGCGCCCTCGTTGGTGAAGGTGGGGGCGTAGAGCGCACCGCTGGAGTTGGTGGCGGTCTGGGTGAGCGCGCCCTGGTTG
>JAUPWC010000498.1 GCA_030916665.1 Verrucomicrobiota bacterium | reverse complement strand
GCTCCAGCTCGTCGAGCTCGACCGGCAGGGAGTCGATCTCCATCCGAAGCCGGCTGGCGGCCTCGTCCACGAGGTCGAAGGCCTTGTCGGGCAGGAAGCGCTCGGTGAAGTAGCGGTCGGACAGGGTGGCGGCGGCGACCAGCGCGGAGTCCGTGATCCGGACGCCGTGGTGGACCTCGTAGCGCTCGCGCAGGCCGCGCAGGATCGAGATCGTCTCCTCGACCGTCGGCTGGTCCACCACCACGGGCTGGAAGCGCCGCTCGAGCGCGGCGTCCTTCTCGATGTGCTTGCGGTACTCGTCGAGCGTGGTCGCGCCGATGCAGTGCAGCTCGCCGCGCGCCAGCATGGGCTTGAGCAGGTTGCCCGCGTCCATCGCGCCCTCGGTCTTGCCGGCACCGACAATGGTGTGGAGCTCGTCGATGAAGAGGACGATGCGACCCTCGGCCTGCTTCACCTCGTTGAGCACGGGCTTGAGGCGTTCCTCGAACTCGCCGCGGTATTTCGCGCCGGCGACGAGCGCGCCCAGGTCGAGCGCGAAAACGGTCTTGTCCTTCAGCCCCTCGGGCACGTCGCCGCGCACGATGCGCTGCGCGAGGCCCTCGACAATGGCGGTCTTGCCCACGCCGGGCTCGCCGATGAGCACAGGGTTGTTCTTGGTCTTGCGGGAAAGGATGCGGATGGCGCGGCGGATCTCGGCGTCGCGGCCGATGACGGGGTCGAGCTTGCCCTTCTTCGCCTGCGCCACGAGGTCCACGCCGTATTTGCCGAGGGCATCGTAGGTGGACTCGGGCGTCTCGGTGGTGACGCGCTGGTTGCCGCGGAGCTGCTGCAGGGCCTTGAGCACCTTGGTGCGGTCGAGACCGAAGCTGGCAAAGAATTTCTTCAGCGCGTCGGGCTTGCCGGTGGCGATGAGGGCGAGGAACAGGTGCTCGACGCTCATGAACTCGTCCTTGAGCGACTCCGCCTCCTGTTCGGCGCGCGTCAACGTCTCGTTGAGCGCCTGGGTCACATAAATCTTCGACACGTCCACGCTGCCGCTGACCTTGGGCAGGCGGTCCAGCTCGCGCTCCGCAGCGAGTTGCAGCGAGCTGACGGTCAGGCCGAGCTTCTCGACGAGCGTGGGCACGATGCCGCCCTCCTGGGCGAGGAGGGAGACGAACAGGTGCCACGTCTCCACCTCGTTGTGCGAGCGGCGGCGGGCCTCGTTCTGCGCCTCCGACACGGCCTGACGCGACATGACGGTCATTTTCTCGGGATTCATAAAAGGAATATATCCCTTTGCAGGCGGCGGGCCAGTGGCGACCGACTGGATTTCCCTTGTAGAACGACGAGTGACCCGCGTCTGGCTGTGTCAAAGCGCACACCGCCTGTCTCAGTCTGTGGCAGAGTGGCCCTCCAGCCAATCAGCCGGTAAGTTGAAGCGATCCGGCCGGTCGGAGACCGGCCCTACTTCCTCTTCGGCCGGTTCTTTTTGTCCAGCAACACCACCACCGGCTCGTGCCGCTTCGCCTCCTCGGGCTCGAAGTCGGCATACGCCGCGATGATCACCTCGTCGCCCGGTTGCACGAGGCGGGCGGCGGCGCCGTTGACCATGATCTCGCCGCGCTTGCGCCCGCCGATGACGTAGGTGGCGAAACGCTGGCCGTTGTTCACGTTGTAGATCTCCACGCGCTCGTGCAGCAGGAGGCCGGCGGCGCGGCGCAACTCGGGCGCGATCGCGATCGAGCCCTCGTAGTCGAGGTCGGCGGCGGTGACCGTCGCGCGGTGAAGCTTGGACTTGAGCAGGGTCAGGCGCATGGCGGCATCATTTGACGGGGTCGTGGTTGAGCTGCTCGGCGTGCCGCAAACCGAACAGCACCAGTTCGGGGACAATCTCGTCGAACAGGCCCTCGGTCTCGAACATGCGGGCGAAGCCGCCCGTGCCGATGACGTGCGGGCGCACGCCGTTGAAGGCCTCGATGGTGAGAACCGAGAGGAGATTCCGGATCGCACCGACGTGGCCGTGATACAAGCCCGCCTGGATGCTCTCGACCGTGCTGCGCCCGAGCGCGCCCTCGGGTCGGGAAATCTCCACCGACGGCAGGCGCGCCGTGCGGCTCGACAGCATCTCGGCGGAGATGCCGAGTCCCGGCAGGATCGCGCCGCCGAGGTAGTCCCCGCCGGCCGTGACGACATCGAAGGTCGTGGCCGTGCCGCAGTCCACGACGAGGCAGTTGGCACCCGGGCGGCGCTGGGTCGCGGCGATGGCGTTGGCCACGCGGTCGGCGCCGACCTCGGCGGGGTTGCGGTATTTGATCTTCAGCCCGGTCTTCACGCCGGCCTGCAGCAGGAACGGCTCGCAGCCGAAATACTTCACGCACGCCGCGCGCAGCGGATACGCCACCGGCGGCACCACCGAGCAGATCGCGGCGCGCGTCACCGCCGCGGGGTCGATCTGGTTTTCCCGCAGCACCGCGCGCAGGAACACTCCGATCTCGTCGGACGAGCCGATGGGGTGCGTGGTTTTCCGGAACTGCACGCGCAGCGCATCGCCGTCGAACACGCCGCCGTGGATCTGGGAATTGCCGACATCAAGGGTCAAGAGCATGGCTGGATTGGGGATTTTCGATTCTGGATTTTCGATTGGTCGGCTCGCCCACGAGCCGGGTCAGCTCGTCCGCGAGCGCACTGCGATTGGTGCAGTGGGCGGCCACGCTGCCGTCGGACTGCAGGATGTCGGCGGGGAAACTGCCGTCGGCGTGCCGGGCGGCGAGGTCGTTGTGGACGACGTAATCGGCGCCGGAGTGGGCGAAGAGTTTTTTCACCGCGTCGGCCGCCTGTCCGGTTTCGGCCCCGTGCGTGAGCTTGAACGCCACCAACGTAAATGGCGTGCGGCTCCAACCGCGCAGCTGGTCCACGAGCCGCGGGTTGGCCCGCAGCTTCAGCACCGGCGCCTCCCCCGAGGCCATTTTGCCGGAGGTCGCGAGCGCGGTGCCGTCGGCCAGCACGACCGTGTCCACGCGGTAGTCGCTGACCGCCGCCGCATGGATCACGGCGTCGAACGGCCCGGCCGCGAGCAGACGGCGGAGGCCGGCCTCCAATTGCGCGAACGTGACAAAGGTCTCCTCGCGGCATGGACCGTCGGCGGCGATCGCGTTCTGAGCCCGCAGCAGCACGACATCGTGGCCGGCGCGGGAAAGATGCGTGGCGATGAGCGCACCGGTCGCACCCGTGCTGGTGTTGGTGAGCACGCGCACGCCGTCCACGGGCTCGGCCGTGCCGCCCGCCGTGACCAGCACGCGGCGCCGTTTCGCCGGAGACGCCAAAGCCGTTTCCACGGCCCCGACGATCGTTTCCGGCTCCGCCAACCGGCCCTCGCCGGTTTCGCCGCAAGCCGTGCGCCCTGACGCCGGGTTGATGAAGCGCACGCCCCAGCCGCGCAGCCTCTCCACGGCGGCCCCGGTGGCAGGGTGCGACCACATGGCCGGGTTCATCGCGGGCGCCACGAGCCAGGGCTTGGCGCGGTCGTGGGCGAGAAACAGCGCCCCGACGAGATCGTCTCCGAGACCGGCGGCGAAGCGGTTGAGCGTGTTCGCTGTCGCCGGGCACACGAGCACCGCGTCGGCCCAGCGGGTGAGGGCGATGTGCTCCAGGGCCGAGCCGGGCGCGAAGGCGTCGCTCAGCACCGGTGAACCGGTGAGCCCTTCGAGCGTGGCCGGGCCGATGAACTTCAGGGCCGACGGCGTCGCCACGCAGCGCACGCGGTGGCCGCGCTGCACGAGGCGCGAGACGACCTCGCAGCCCTTGTAGGCGGCGATGGAGCCGGTGAAGATGACGAGGAGATTAGAGCCGGACATTGTCGATGAGCCTCACGTTTTCGATCCGCACCGCGCCGAGCCGCACTCCGTCGCGATCCTCCACGTAATCCACACCGAACCCCGCGGCATCGAGCGCGACGACGGCGGCGGCGGCGGTGTCGGCCGCGCGCAGGATCGCCGGGAACTGCGCGGCCCGCACCCGCGCGCCGTGCGAGAGACGGCGGTTGCGCGAGCTGAGCGCCAGGCCGTCGATCTCCCGTTCCGTCGGACACGGCACAATTTCCACCGGCAGGAGCAGCGCCCGCGCCATGCCATCGACGAGGCGGAGCTGCTGCCAGTCCTTCTCGCCGAAATAGGCGCGCTGCGGCGCGACCAGATTCAGCAGCTTGAGCACGACGGTCAGCACGCCGTCGAAGTGCCCCGGCCGGTGCGCGCCCTCCAGGTCGCGGCTGAGCTTTTCCTCGGTGACACGGTAGGCGTAGCCGTCGGGATAAAGTTCATCTGGTGTCGGCACGATGACGTCGTCCGCCAGTCCCGATGCCAGCCGCAGATCGGCCTCCAGCGTGCGCGGGTATTTCGCGAGGTCGGCCGGATCGTTGAACTGCGTCGGGTTGACGAAGATGCTCAGCACCACGCGGTCGTTCTCCGCGCGCGCGCGCGCCAGCAGCGCCCGGTGCCCGAGATGGAGCGCGCCCATCGTGGGCACGAAACCGACGGACTTGCCGGCATAGTCGTCGCCGGTGCGCACGGTGCGCCAGTCGGCCAGTGAGGAATGCATTCTCATGCCAGCACCTCCTCGCGCGCCGGGAAACGTGCCCCGCGCACGTCGCGGGCATAGGCGTTCAGCGCCGCCAGGATCTCGCCGTGGCCGTCGAAGTAGCGGCGGGCGAAGCGCGGCCGAAACTCCGCGTCGAGACCGAGCAGGTCGTTCAGCACGAGCACCTGCCCCGATGTCCCGCCTCCGGCGCCGATGCCGATGGTGGCGATGGACAAGGCCGCCGTGATCTCGGCGGCCAGCGCCGCCGGCACACATTCCAACACGAGGGCGAAGGCGCCGAGTTCCTCCAGCCGCCGCGCCTCCGCGAGCAGGCGCGCGGCGTCGGCTTCAGAGCGGCCCTGCACGCGGTAACCGCCGAGCTGGTTGACCGACTGCGGCGTGAGGCCGAGATGGCCCATCACGGGAATGCCGCTGCCCACGAGGTGGGCGACCACGTCCTCGTGGCCGGTGACGCCCTCCAGTTTCACGGCCGTTGCCCCCGCCTGCATGAGCGCGCCGGCCGCGCGCACCGCGACCTCGCGGCCCTGGCGAAAGCTGAGAAACGGCAGATCCGCCACGATCACGCGCTCCGGCGCGCCGCGCCGGACAGCCGCCGTGTGCAGCGCCATCATGTCCAGTGTGGCGTGAACCGTGGACGGCAATCCGTGCACGACCATGGCCGCGCTGTCGCCCACGAGGATCACATCGACTTCCGACGCCGCCACGAGGCGCGCCATCGGCGCGTCGTAGGCCGTTACCATCACGATGGGCCGCCCTTGTTGGCGCGCCCGGTTAAAATCGAGGATGCTCTTCATTCCGCCCCGGCAGTGGTCCGAATGCGGAGAACCTGCGGGCGGCGGAGGTGGCTGGACTGGAGTGCTTGTCGCATGGCGATCAGGCCTTTGGGTGTCCGGAGACGGGGGTTGAACGGTGCGGTCCGGTCGCGCACGAGTTCGCGCCAGACGCCGCCAATGTTGCCAGGCAGGCGCCTAGGGCAACGGAATTCTGCGTCACGGAAGGGGCAGTTTTTAGCCGCCAACTCAGAGAGCCACCGATCCATTTTAACCACTGATGCATCGCCTAACGGCTCTGCTTTGAAGTCCGCTCCGCCTAATCGGCTCCGCGGTGTACTTCGGGGATCGGCTAATCGCCGACTGATAATCGAGCATTCCTCCTTACCCCAGCGGCGATTAGCCACTCCCCGGAACCAAAGCCGGAGCCGATTAGGCGAAGGGGATCTTGTAGCGTAGCCGGTAGGCGGAGCATTAGTGGTTAATCCCCTCTGGTTTGAAAGGTTTGAGGGACAGGTCCTAGTGGTCCAAATCTCGATGCGATTTGATCCCCCCGGTTGACTCCCCGGCCCGCCGGGATTGGATTGGTCCCTCATGGCTGATTTTCTCACTGACCAAAAAGTGACCACCCGCGCCTATCTTGTGGGCGTGCAGACCTTTGACATGGAGACCGGCGAGGGCGCCGAACTGCTCGGCGAACTGAAGGAACTCGTCGAGAACCTCCGCCTCGAGGTCGTGAAGACCAACCTCGTCGTCATGCGCTCCGGCGAGCAGCCCAAGTATCTGATCGGCTCCGGCAAGACCGCCGAGATCATCGCCGAGGCCAAGGAACTCGGCGCTGACCTGATCGTCTTCGACAAGGAACTCTCGCCCGCCCAACAGCGCAACTGGGAGGAAGACTCCGGCCTCGCCGTCATCGACCGGCAGGAAGTCATCCTCGAAATTTTCGCCGACCGCGCCCAGACCCGCGAGGCCGTGCTGCAGGTGGCCCTGGCCCGCATGGAGTATTCGCTGCCGCGCCTCACCCGCGCCTGGACCCACCTCTCCCGCCAGCGCGGCAAGGGCGCGATGGGCGGCGAAGGCGAAACCCAGCTTGAGCAGGACCGCCGCATCGTGCGCGACCGCATCACCCGCCTGAAGGCCGAACTCGCGCAGGTCATCTCCCAGCGCGCCACCCAGCGGCGCAAGCGCATGCGCAAGCCCGTGCCCGGCGTCGCCATCGTCGGCTACACCAACGCCGGCAAGTCCTCCCTCTTGCGCGCCCTCACCGGGGCCGACGTCTACGTGGCCGACAAGCTCTTC
>JAUPWC010000497.1 GCA_030916665.1 Verrucomicrobiota bacterium | reverse complement strand
TTGAAATGCCTGCCGCGAATTAAGCCACGCCATGTAACATGAAGTCTAAGGCACTAGTTTATCTGTTCGCTGGTTTGCTAATTGTCTGTGGAGCGAAATCCTATGCGACGTCGAGCAGTTCCAGCGAGCAGAGCGAGCCAAAGCCTGTGCTGTTTACCTCGGAGGAGCTGGAGGCTGCATTGAAGAATGCTCGTGAATTCGTCGCTGAGGTGGACAAGGAAGATGGCGATACATGGGCGCTCTTTGCTGAGACAGCGAAGAGTGCGATGTCGAAGGCCCAATGGAGCATTGCCCTCGGAGCCATGAAAACTCTCTGCGGTCCGAAAATCAGCCGTGAGAATTTACGTGGAGATTGCTTTGATAGATTGCCAGATCCGGGCGCGCCAAGCGGGCGCTATTTCGTATTCGATCTGGATTCGAAGTTCGAGCGACTGTCTGTCAGAGAGCGAATTGTCATGATGTTGGAAAAGGATAAGTGGAAGGTTGCTGGATATTTCCGAACCAAACGGTTCACCTTCAATCAGGCTGAATCCAAACCTTAGGTTTAGTTTTCGCTTCCGACATTGCCTCCGCTCGTCTTTGCCCGTGTCATAACCGGCAAATGACTATCGGAGTTCCCAAGGAAATCAAAATCGGTGAAACGCGCGTCTCCATGACGCCCAGCCTCTGCCGTCGCGTGACTTCGCTCGGCGGCCAGGTGCTCCTCCAGAAGGGAGCGGGCCTCAGCGCCGGCTTCACCGACGACCAATATAAATCCGCCGGCGCCACGCTCGTGGCCTTGGCCGCCAAGGTCTGGAAGGGAGCGGACCTCATCCTGAAGGTGAAGGAGCCGCAGGAGAGCGAGTTTCCGCTCATGCGCGAGGGCCAGACGATCTTCACCTACCTGCACCTCGCGGCCTGTCCTGAACTGGCCAAGGAGCTTTGCCGGAAGAACGTCCTCGGCATCGCCTACGAGACGGTCGAAGGCCCCGACGGACAGTTTCCGCTGCTCAAGCCCATGTCGCAGGTCGCCGGCCGTCTCTCGATTCAGATCGGCGCCTACCTGCTCCAGTCACAGCTTGGCGGCTCGGGCATGCTGCTCGGCGGCATCCCCGGCACGATGCCCGGCCACGTCGTCGTGGTCGGCGCAGGCAACTCCGGCGCGCACGCCGTGCGCATGGCCGCCGGCATGGGGGCGCGGGTGACCGTGCTCGACCTGGACACCCGCAAGCTCGAAATCCTCGATCAGGAATACCGCGGCAAGGTCGTCACCCTCGTTTCCAATCCTGCCAACATCGAGCAGATGGTGGCCGACGCCGACCTACTCATCGGCGCCGTTCTCATCCCCGCTGCCAAGGCCCCAATCGTCGTCACGAAGAAAATGGTCGCGCAGATGCAGCCCGGCAGCGTGATCGTGGACATCGCCATTGATCAGGGCGGTTGCATCGAGACGATCCACGCCACCTCGCACGAGAACCCGACCTACAAGCAGCACGGCGTGATCCACTACGCGGTGCCCAACATGCCCGCACTGGTCGGACGCACCTCGACGATGGGTCTCACGCAGGCGACCGAACCCTTCGTGGCGCTCATGGTGCAGAAAGGCATCGAGCGCGCCCTTGCCGACCACAAGGGCCTCGCCAAGGGCATCAACACCCGCAACGGCCGCATCACTTACGACGCCGTCGTCAAGGCGCTGGGGTTTGATTCGTGAACCAGGACGAATGTTCGTATTACGAACATTCGTTTCCGCGTCCCCTCGGAGTCCGTCCGGCAATGTTCGTATTACGAACATCGGCTTGGGAAGGCGTTGCGTGGTTCAGTCTTTCCGGTCTTCCGGCGTGTTCCAGTTGGCCACGCGCCAGAGTTCGTGCGCGGGCAGGGGCACGCTGCGCAGGAGGTGGCGTTGCATGAGCTCGGTGGCAAGGGAATGGAGCGAGCGATCGGCTCCTGAAGCAAGGCGGCGAGTGATCTCCTCCAAGGCGGTGCGCGGGTAGATGGCGGCGAGGGGCTCGTGCAGGCCGTCGGGTCGCGTGGTGATTGCGCCGATGTTGCTGCCGCAGTAGGTGCCGAGCCACTGGAACCACCAGGCGTCGATTCGCGGCATGTCCACGGCCAGCACGGCGACGAGCAGCGTGCGCGAATGGTTCAGGGCGGTGTGCAGGCCGGCGAGCGGACCGGCGTCGGCGACGGGGTCGTGCCAGAGGAGCACGTCGTCGGGCAGGCCGAGCGGGGCCTGGCCGGGCTGCCGGACGAGGGCGATGACGTCGCAGCCGGCGGCGCGCAGCACGCCGGCTTGGCGTTCCCACATCGGGCGGCCCTCGTGCGCGAGCGTGGCCTTGTCGCGGCCCATGCGGCGGGAGTGTCCGCCGGCCAGCACGACGCCGGTGAGTTGGTTGGCGGGGATCATGCAGTGGATTTACGATCTACGAGTTACGAATTACGATTTGTCCCCCTCCTCGGTCAGGACGGGTGAGGAGAAATCATAATTCATGCTTCATAAATCATAAATTGGCCGTCCGCAGCCAGCCGTCGGAGAGGATGCGGCAGCGCAGGCCGCCGCGGCCTTTGAGCCAGGCCTCGGCGCCGGGGGCGAGGGCTTCGTCCATCCAGTAGCAGGGGCGGCATTCCTCGGTGCCGAGCAGGCGCACGCCCTGCAGCTCGAATTCGTGGCCGATGAGTTCGTTGAGATCGCTGCCGCTCACAAGCAGGTTGCGGCGCAGGGCGGCGGGGCTGGCCTGGGGCAGGTTGAGCGCGCGGCGCAGTTCATCGAGGACCTCCTGGGAGAACAGCGTGACCTGGCCCTTGTAGTCCGGCTGGTGGTCGAAGAAACGATCCCCGCGCAGGCCGCGGCCGGCGACGCACTCGATCATGTCCACCTCGCGGACGGGCAGCCTGAGCGAGCCTTTGCCATGCCGCCCGAAATAGCTGTGCCCCTCGGAAATAAAGATCCTGTGCAGGGTCAGGGCGGTGGCGACAGGCGGGAGCATGGGAATTTTAAACCGGGCAACCACAGATGAACACAGATCAACACAGATGGGGAGCGATAATCTGTGTCCATCTGCGGTTTAACTTTCCGGCTGTTTTTCGACCGTCACGGCGCAGGCCTTGTAGGCGGGCTGACGCGAGTGCGGGTCGTAGGCGGGGAAGGTGAGCCGGTTCACCTCCGGGAAGTGCATCGGCATGAAGACCTGACCGGGCTGGACGATGGGCGTGACGACGGCAAGGGCCGAGGTTTCGCCGCGCCGTG
Organism: Verrucomicrobiota bacterium; assembly: GCA_030916665.1. GTDB lineage: Bacteria > Verrucomicrobiota > Verrucomicrobiia > Opitutales > Opitutaceae > Lacunisphaera. The sequence goes on along the minus strand of JAUPWC010000497.1, from coordinate 77 downwards.
AGCGCACGGCGACCTTTTGTCCGGTGATGAGACCGAGCGGGGCGGCATCGGCCGGGTTGATCTCGATCCAAGGCACG
>JAUPWC010000496.1 GCA_030916665.1 Verrucomicrobiota bacterium | reverse complement strand
CCATCGAGGAGATGATCGGCCGCACCGACCGCCTCGAGGCGAAGAAGGCCGTGGACCACTGGAAGGCGAAGGGCCTGGACTTCTCCAACATCCTCTACTCGCCCGACGTCGGCCCCGAGGTCGGCCGCTTCTGCTCGATGAAGCAGGACCACGGCATCGACCGTTCGCTCGACATGGCCACGCTCCTCGAGCTGGCCAAGCCTGCCATCGAGTCGGGCGAAAAGGTCGTCGCCGAGCTGCCCATCCGCAACGTCAACCGCGTCACCGGCACCATCACCTCCAGTGAGATCACCCGGAAGCTCGGCGCCAAGGGCCTCCCCGAGGACACCATCCGCTTCAAGTTCAAGGGCTCCGCCGGCCAGAGCTTCGGCGCCTTTGTCACCCGCGGCATGACGCTCTCCATCGAGGGCGACGCCAACGACTACTTCGGCAAGGGCCTCTCGGGTGGCAAGCTCATCGTCTTCCCCGACGCCAAGGCCGGCTTCAAGGCCGAGGAAAACATGATCATCGGCAACGTCGCCTTCTACGGTGCCAGCGCCGGTGAGGCCTACATCCGCGGTCTTGCGGGCGAGCGCTTCGCGGTCCGCAATTCCGGCGTCACCGTCGTGGTTGAGGGCGTGGGCGACAACGCCTGCGAATACATGACCGGCGGCAACGTCGTCGTGCTCGGTCGCGCCGGCCGCAACTTCGGCGCCGGCATGTCGGGCGGCATCGGCTACGTGCTCGACGAGGCCGGCGACTTCGCCGGTCGCGTCAACCCGCAGATGGTCGGTATCGAGAAGCTGACCGACGCCAAGGAGATCGCCGCCGTCAAGGCGATGATCCAGAAGCACCTCGATTACACCAAGAGCGAGCGCGCCAAGACCGTACTCGCCGACTGGGACAAGTTCGTGCCGAAGTTCGTCAAGGTCATGCCCAAGGACTACAAGCGCATGCTCGCCTGCATCGAGCGCGCCCAGGCCCAGGGCCTCACCGGCGACGAGGCCATCATGTCCGCCTTCGAGGAAAACGCCCGGGACACGAGCCGCGTCGGCGGTAACTGACGCCGCGGCCAGTTTAAGCTGAAAGTTTAAGTTTAAGCCCAACACCCAACTCGACCCCAATCCATCCCACCTGTCCGTAAGTTTACGACTTAAACTTAAACTTCGCACTTCAACTTTTCTATTATGGGTAAGCCTACTGGATTCATCGAATACCTCCGCGAGCTTCCGACCGACCGCACGCCGACCGAGCGCGTCAAGGACTGGAAGGAATTCCACCACCACATGGAGGAGAAGAAGCTCCGCACGCAGGGCGCGCGCTGCATGGATTGCGGCGTGCCGTTCTGCCACACGGGCAAGCTGATCAGCGGCATGGCCTCCGGCTGCCCGATCAACAACCTCATCCCCGAGTGGAACGACCTCGTCTATCGCGGCCTCTGGCAGGAGGCGCTGCACCGCCTGCACAAGACGAACAACTTTCCCGAGTTCACCGGCCGCGTCTGCCCCGCGCCCTGCGAGGGCTCCTGTGTGCTCGGCATCAACAACCCGGCGGTCACGATCAAGAACATCGAGGCCTCGATCATCGACCGGGGCTGGGACGAGGGCTGGGTCATCCCGCAGGCCCCCGCCGTTCGCACCGGCAAGAAGGTCGCCGTCATCGGCTCCGGTCCCGCCGGCCTCTCCGCCGCCGCCCAGCTCAACAAGGCCGGCCACACCGTCACCGTCTTCGAGCGCGCCGACCGTCCGGGCGGCCTGCTCATGTATGGCATCCCCAACATGAAGCTCGACAAGCAGGAGGTCGTCCTCCGCCGCATCAAGCTCATGGAGCAGGAGGGCATCAAGTTCGTGTGCAACGCCAGCGTCGGCACCGGCGACAACGACAACGTTGATCCGTCCATCTTCCTCAAGGAATACGACGCCACCGTCATCTGCACCGGCGCCACCCAGCCGCGCGACCTGCCCATCGAGGGCCGCCAGCTCAAGGGCGTGCACTTCGCGATGGAATTCCTCACCGCCAACACCAAGGCCGTGCTCGCCAATGCCAAGGCCCCGATCAACGCCGACGGCAAGGACGTCATCGTCATCGGTGGCGGCGACACCGGCACCGACTGCGTGGGCACCTCCATCCGCCACGGCTGCAAGACCATCACCCAGATCGAGATTCTACCCAAGCCTCCGCAGGAGCGCGCGGCCGACAATCCCTGGCCCGAGTGGCCCAAGACCTACAAGATGGACTACGGCCAGGAAGAGGCCGCCGCGAAGTTCGGCGCCGATCCGCGCGTCTATCTCACCACGGTCAAGAAGTTCGTCGGCGACGAGCAGGGCAACGTGAAGGAACTCATCACCGTCGAGATCAAGTGGGGCAAGAACGACAAGGGTCAGTTCGTGCCGCAGGAGATCCCCGGCACCGAGAAGACCCGTCCCGCGCAGCTCGTGCTGCTCGCCATGGGCTTCCTCGGACCCGAGCAGGCCCTCGTGAAGGACATCGGCGTCGAGACCGACCCGCGCTCCAACATCAAGGCCGAGCACGAGAAATACACCACCAGCGTGAAGGGCGTCTTCGCCGCCGGCGACTGCCGCCGCGGCCAGTCACTCGTCGTCTGGGCCATCAACGAGGGTCGTGGCGCCGCCCGCGAGTGCGACCGCTACCTGATGGGCTCCACCGACCTGCCTTGATTGCCCTGCGCGCCGAAGACCTTGGCGCAGGCGGAATATCCAGCGACCTTAAAGTTCTGATAACAGAGGAACGGTTAGTATAACCTCCAACCAGTAACCCCGCCAATTCAGGCGCTCCCACCCGGAGCGCCTTTTTCTTTTAGCCGCGATAGCTGTTTCAAAAAACTGTAGCCGCGCTTGAGTCCCGCGGCCGCGGGACGAAAGCGTGGTCAGGAAACTACCACGTTGTCGCTGCGCTCCAACGCGGCTACAGTGTCGGTC
>JAUPWC010000050.1 GCA_030916665.1 Verrucomicrobiota bacterium | reverse complement strand
CTGGTTTCCTTGGGAAAACAATAACTGATTGTCACTTGCGCCAGCGGGCTTTGTGGAAAGAGTGGGGCGCACATGAGGTCAGCCCTGCTCATCCCCCTCTTGTCCGTCGCCGCGCTGTGTGTGTGTGGTTGTGGCAAGAAAGCCGTCAGTCCCGCCGCCGCTTCCGCTGCGGCTCAAGTCCAGCCGGTCGAAGTCGCCCCGCTGACCCGCCGTGACCTGGTGGAATCGCTCTCCCTGGTCGGCTCCCTGGCGCCCAATGAAACGGCCCAGATCCGCGCCGAGATCGCCGGTCAGGTGCGCGCGGTGCTCTTCGAGGAGGGCCAGACGGTCGTGAAGGATCAGGTGCTGTTGCGCATCGACGACTCCGAATTGCGTGCCCAGCTGGCCCAGGCCGAGGCCCGTTTCAAGCTGACCGAACTCAATCTCAAGCGCAGCGAAGACCTCACGCAGGCGCGCTCGATGTCGCAGGCTGAGGCCGATCGCACCCGCTCGGAATACGCTTCGGCTGAGGCCGAGCTCCAGCTGCTGCGGGTGCGTCTGGCCAAAATGGAGATCAAGGCGCCCTTTGCTGGCATCGCCGGCGCCCGCACGGTTTCGCCGGGCGACTACGTGACAGCCAGCACCAGCATCACGACCATCGATGACCTCAGCCGGCTGAAGGTGGAGTTCCAGGTGCCCGAGCGTTTCGTTGAGCAGGTGAAGCCCGGTTCAAAGTTCACACTCCGTGCCCAGACTCCTTCCGGTGAGGTGAGCGCGGCGGGCGAGGTCTATTTTACTTCTTCCATCATCGAACGCGCCTCGCGCTCCAGCCAGGTCAAAGGCTGGCTCGGCACCGTGGTGCCCGGTCTGAAACCCGGCATGTTCGCCAACATCGACATTGTCCTCCAGGTGCGGCGCGGTGCGCTCACCGTGCCCGAGGCCGCCATCCTTGCCAAGCCGGGCGGCAACTTCGTCATTGCGGTCCGCAGCCGCGACGGTGCCAGTGTGGCCGAGGAGGTTGCGGTCCGGCTTGGGTTGCGTGAACGCGGCCTCGTCGAGGTGCTGCCGCTCAAGGAGGGTGCTCTGGCGGAGGATCAGCCGGTTGTCGCCTCGGGTGTGGGGGCGCTCATTCTTTATCCGGGCATGAAGCTCGCGCCGCGTCCGCAGCGTGAGGAATTCCGCGTCGGGGGCGGCGGGTCATGATCCTTTCCGACGTCTCCATCCGGCGCCCGGTGGTGGCTCTCGTCGCCTCCATCCTCGTTGTCCTGATCGGCCTGCTCAGCTTTGGCGGGTTGCCGGTGCGCGAGTATCCGCTGATCGATTCGCCGGTCGTCACCGTGGACACCAGCTACCGCGGCGCCTCCGCCGAGGTGGTCGAAACCAAGATCACCGAGCCGCTCGAACGCGAGGTCGCTTCGATCGACGGCATCCGCGTCATCCGTTCCGAATCCCAGGAGGAGTACTCCCGCATCACGGTCGAGTTCAACGTCGGCCGCGACGTGGACGAGGCGGCCAACGACGTGCGCGACCGCGTGAGCCGCGCCCGCAGCCGCCTGCCCGACGAGATCGAGGAACCGCAGGTGACCAAGGCCGACGCCGATTCCTCGCCGGTGATGAGCCTGTCCTTCAATTCCGACCGGCACTCGCGCCTCGAGCTGCGCGAACTGGTGGAGCGCGTCGCGATCCAGCGTTTGCAGACGATTCCCGGGGTGGGCTCGGTCGGTGTCCGCGGTCCGCGCTATGCCATGCGCTTGTGGGTGGACAGCGACCGGCTTGCGGCCCACCAGCTCACGGTGGGCGACATCGAGGCGGCGTTGCGCCAGCAAAACGTGGAGATCCCCGGCGGGCGCATCGAGTCGAGCGCGCGCGAGTTTCCGGTGCGCATCGAGGGCCGCATGACGCAGGTCGCCGAGTTTGAAAACCTCGTGCTCGCCACCCGCGGCGGCCACCAGGTGAAGTTCTCCGACGTGGGCCGGGTTGAGCTTGGGTCGGAAGACTACCGCTCCGAGACCTATTTCAAGGGCCGCCCCACGGTCGGCGTGCAGATTCTCCGCCAGTCGCAGGCCAACCTGCTCGACGTGGCCAATGACGCCAAGGCCATGATCCCGCTCATCCAGGCCGACATGCCGGAGGGGGTGAAGGTCAACGTGGGTTTCGACAGTTCGGTGTTCGTCGAGCGCTCGGTGCGCGAGGTTTACAAGACCCTTTGGGAGGCGGCCGTGCTGGTGGTGCTCATGATCTTCCTCTTCCTGCGCGACTGGCGCGCGACCCTGGTGCCGCTCGTAGCCATCCCGGTCTCCATCATCGGCTCGTTCGCGGTCATGCAGATGCTGGGCTTCACGATCAACACGCTCACGCTGCTCGCGCTGGTGCTGGCGGTCGGCCTCGTGGTCGATGACGCCATCGTGATGCTGGAAAACATCTACCGCCGGGTCGAGGAGGGCGAGGGACCGATCCACGCCGCGATCTTCGGTGCGCGGCAGGTGGCCTTCGCGGTCATCGCCACCACGCTCACGCTCGCGGCGGTGTTCCTGCCCGTGGCCTTCCAGCGCGGCCAGACCGGCCGGCTCTTCTTCGAGTTCGGCATCACGCTGGCCATCTCAGTCATCGTGTCCGCCTTCGTGGCGCTCACGCTCACGCCGATGCTCTGCTCCCGGGTGCTCAAGGCCAAGGTGGTGGACGGCAAGGCCCAGCACGGCTGGTTCTACAACAAGACCGAGCCATTCTTCGTGTGGCTCAACGCCCGCTTTGAGGGCTCGCTGCGCGGTTCGCTGCGTTTCAAGCCGCTGGTGCTGCTCGCGGCGCTGCTCTTCACCGCGGCCGGACTCTGGCTCTACACCCAGCTCCAGCGCGAACTGACGCCGATCGAGGACCGTGGCATTTTCACGGCCAACCTCACGGCGCCCATCGGGGCGACGCCCGAATACCTGCGCACCTACTCCTACGACATGGAGCAGATGATCCTGCAGCTTCCCGAGATCGACCGTACGTTCCACCGCACGGGCGACGGCGGCCGGGCCTTCGTGTTCGCCACGCTCAAGCCCTGGGAGGAGCGCGAGCGCAAGACGCAGGCGATCGTCGCGGAGTTGCGCCGCAAGTTCCAGCAGG
>JAUPWC010000495.1 GCA_030916665.1 Verrucomicrobiota bacterium | reverse complement strand
GACCGCTTCACCGCCATGGTGCGCCTCGACCAGAACCGCGCCCAGACCCAGCTGGCCAAGAAGGCCGGCGTGGATCTCACGGCCGTGAAGGACATCTTCATCTACGGCAACCACAGCCCGACCATGTTCCCCGCCTACGGCCACGCCACGATCAACGGCCAGCCGGCCGCCAAGGTCATCAACGACGACACCTGGCTGCAGGGCCCGTTCTGCGAGACCGTCGGCAAGCGCGGCGCCGCCATCATCGCCGCCCGCGGCGCCTCGTCGGCCGCCTCCGCCGCCAACGCCCTCGTCGATCACGTCCGCTCGCTCGTCACGCCCGGCGCCATCCACTCGATCGCCGTGAAGTCCAACGGACTCTACGGTTTCGACGCCAACGTCTGGGCCGGTCTCCCCGTCCGCACGACGACCCCCGGCAGCTACGAGGTCATCACCGGCTACGCGATGGACGATTTCGCCAAGTCGAAGATCGCCGCCACCAACAAGGAACTCGTGGACGAGCGCTCCTTCGTGGCCGACATGATCAAGTGACCCATCAGGGTCATCCTGATCCCGCCCGTGCGGGAGAAGGATCCAGTTTGTCTCTCAAGGCGGCCCGCCCGGGCCGCCTTTTTCTTGGATTCTTCTGTGGGAGCGAGCTTGCTCGCGACTCGTTCGCCCCTGTCGCGAGCAAGCTCGCTCCCACAGCCCCTCACAACAGCCCCGTCAGCACGCGGTCTTTCGTCAGCGCAAAGACCGAACGCACCGCCCGGAACGCCGCAACCATCTCCCGCGGCGATCCCGCACGCGGGAAACGCATCTCCAGCGTCGCCCCGTCGCACACGACCTCGGCCGCGACGCCTGCGACCGTCAGCACGCAGTGCCGGCAGTCCGACGGATAATTCACCTTCAACGGATCGTCCGCCGGGCGCGCCTCCACCGCGTCGATCACGGCCTCGACCTTCACGCCCTTCGCGAGGGTGAAGACGATCGTCGTGAAGGCTCCCGCGAACAGCCGGTCAAATTCCTCCCGGTTGACCAGCTCGCCGTCGCGCAGGCTGTGCAGCGTGCGCGTGATGCGATACGCCGCCGGATCCGCCGGCTCCAGCGCGTAGGCGATCTCCAACGTGAAATCCTTCGCCGTCAGCACGGCCAGCGGACTCGTCACGTCGAGGTTCAGGTCGGCACGCTTGTAACCGAGCGCGGTTTTCGCCCGCTGGTAGAAATCCTCGCCTTCCTCCGCCAGTTCGCCCGCGCAGAGTTTGCCGAGGAACGCCGTGGTGACCGCGTTTACCGCATCCGGCACCGTGTGGTGCGGCTTGCGGAAACCGGCGAGCGTTTTCACCGCACCCGAGCCGTGGCCGAGCAGGCATACGGCGGCGACGTAGGCGTGGGCGATGTCCGGCGCTTTGGGCATGGGCCGTGAGTGAGTCACGCGCTTCGCACCAACGCAAGTTCCCCCGCCCTGCCACTCTCACCACCGCGACAGAAGCCTTGGTCGCCCCCATGCACAACTAACCTATTAGGTTAGTTGTGCATGGGGAAGCGCAGGTCAAATTTTCCGACAAATATGCATTCCCTGTGGTTCGACCGGATGCCGGCGTTTTTGAGCAGGGGAAGTGGGTAAAACGAAAAACGGCGGCCCCGGAGGGCCGCCGTTTCATTCTCGCGCACCTCAGGCCGTGACGACGTTCGGCTCCTTGGTGCGGAAAAGCTTCACGAGGCCGATGACGCAGAGCACCGGAATCCAGATCGGCGCGAGCGCGACCACGAGGGCGAGCGCGACGGCCAGGAAGGCCGCGACGAGCGAGAGACCGACGGACCCGAGCACCGCGGCGACGAGGAGGCCCACGATGGCTCCGACGAAGAGCACCGGGCTGAGCTTGATGGCGATCACCAGCAGCGCCGCCACGAGGATGATTTTGAGGAAAGTTTTCATAGGTAGCCCAAGAACACGGACCGCCCGGGAAAAGTTGCAGGCCCGCGCTCAGGCCGCGTCGCGCAGCGAAAGCAGGTCCTGCTTGAGCCCACCGACCACGCCGTCCACCGCCTGCGAAATGCCCGCGATGTCGGGGGTTGCGCCGGTTTCACCGGCGATCACCGCCCAACCGGGCTGCACCTCCAGCTCGCCGTCGGCCTCGTCGAGCCGCGTGCCGCTGAAGCCAAGTCCGTAGAATTTCGCGAGATAGTTCGCCAGGCTTACGACGGCCACGGTGAGGCGATGGCTCTCCGCCTGTGCCGGGTCGGCATGGTGCGCGATGCCGGTGATGACCTCGCCGGGCAGGCCGCTCTGCTGCGCAAAGATCACGCCAGCCTCGCTGTGCCCGACGCCGAAGCACACGGTTTCGAGGGCGTCGAGCCGGCCCTCGCTGTTCCAGGCCTTGTCCATGATCGCACGGTAGGCCTCGGGCGCCACCGTTGAGAGCACGATCTTGCCCACGTCGTGCAACAGGGCCGCGAGGTAGAGCTGCTGGCCCGTTTCGCGGCCGAGCTGCTTTTCGATTTCCTCCGCGATGGCCGCCGTGGCCAAGGCGTGCATCCACAGATGCCGCCAGTCCACGCCGCCGTTCGTGTTGTGCGCATCGCGCATCATGAAGAGCGCATGCGAAAGCGTGTTCACCCGCTGCAAGCCCAGCATCTGCACCGCGGTGGCGACGTCCTCGATGCGCTGCTCGGAGGCGACGAAGGCCGAGTTGGCCATGCGCAGCACGCGCACGCAGAGCGCCGGGTCTTTCTCGACCGCAGCCACCACGTCCTCGATCGAGCCGTCGCTGCGCGCCGTGGCGCGCAGGAAACCCTGCGCCAGCGCCTGCAACGACGGAATCTGCTGCAACGTCGCGAGCTTCGCCAGCGTGCTGGCGCGCAGCGCCGGCTGCGCCACGGGAATGAACGGCGCACGCGTCACGCCAAGCGGCGACCGCGATGACGACGCAGCGATTGCGGGCTGCGCCATCGGTTCGGGTTCGACCGCCAGGGCGACGGCCGGTGTATCCTCGGTTTTGGCCAACAGTTCCACCCGGGCAGGTGTCGGTGCCGCCGGCTTGGGCCGGAGGTAGAACCGCACCCACCAGCCACGGAAAAGCGCTGCAAGGGCCGCTGACATGAGGATTGGGAGTGACACCTATATCGGCTCGCTGGCATCCCCTCTTGAGCCATCGGCCCCCATGTCTGCCCTCTCTGATCCGAAGCCGCCTGTCCCCGTCGTCTGCGCCGTCATCGAGCGCGACGGCCATGTGCTTGTGGCCCAACGCCCCCCGCACAAGCTCCTGCCGCTCAAGTGGGAGTTCCCCGGCGGCAAGGTCGAACCCAACGAGGACCCGACGGCGGCGATCATCCGGGAAATTTACGAAGAGCTGGGCTGCCAGATCCAAATCAGCCGCGCCCTCGCGCCGTTCATTCACGACTACAAGACCGTGGTCATCGAAATGATCCCGTTCGTGTGCGCGCTGGCACCCGGCTCGGCCGCACCTCATCCGCAAGAACACGTCGCGATCGCCTGGGTGCCGCCTGCGGAGCTGCGCGGTTACGATCTCGCCGCAGCCGACTGGCCGGTCGTGGACGCTTTGCTCGACTGATAGCATGAAGGCTCTGATGGACGGGCACTTGTCCTTTGCCGGCTTCTGGCTATATCCTGCCACACCCTTCCCCTTCCTATGACTACCCATCTGCTTCGCCGCGGCCTGGCCGCGTTTGCCGTCTGTGCAATGGCCACGAGCCTCTTCGCCCAAGCACCCGCTCCCAAGATCAACTTCCCCGACGCCAGCCCGAGCGTGAGCCTCACCCAGCGCGTCGGCCTCACCGACATCCAGATCAGCTACAACCGCCCCGGGGCCAAGGGCCGCAAGGTTTTCGGCGGCCTCGTGCCCTACGACCACATCTGGCGCACCGGCGCGAACACCGCGACCAAGATCACCTTCAACACCGCCCTGAAGATCAACGGCACCGACATCCCCGCCGGCACTTACGAGCTGTTCACCATCCCGGGCGCGACCCAGTGGACCGTCATCATCCACAAGAACATGTCCCAGTGGGGCGTCTACAGCTACGACCAGAAGAACGACGTCGCCCGCATCCAGGCCGTGCCGGTCACGCTCGACGACCACGTCGAGACCCTCGACATCAGCGTGAACGACATCCGCGACGAGTCCGCCACCCTCAACATCGTCTGGGAAAAGACCCGCGTGCCCCTCGCCCTCACCTTCGACGTGAAGGCCACGCTCGTCCCGCAGATCGAGGCCATCATGGCCGCCGGCGGCGAAAAACTTCCCTACGCCCGCGCCGCGATGTATTATCTGGAGAACAACCTCGATCTCGCCAAGGCCGCCGCGTGGATGGACGCCGCCCTCGCCGCCGAACCCAATGCCTTCTACCTCGTCTATCGCAAGGCGCTCATCCTCGAAAAAATGGGCGACAAGGCCGGCGCCATCGCCACCGCGCAAAAGTCGCTCGAAGCCGCCAAGCAGGCGCCCAGCCCCGCGCTGCGCGACGAATACATCGACCTGAACAAGTCCCTCCTCGAACGCCTGCAGTGATGACCGCCGGCGTCTCCGCGCGCATCGCCGCGTGCATCCCCTGGAGCCGGGGCGCCCTCGCCCCGGTTCTTTCCGGTCTCCTTTTGGTCGGTCTCGTTCCAGCCCGCGCTGACGAACCCGGCCGCACGCCCGCCATCGTCCAGCAGCTGCGCACCTTTGCCAGCACCGGCACCGTGCTGCACGTCGCCGCCCACCCCGACGACGAGAACACCCAGCTCATCACCGCCATGGCCCGCGGCCGTGGCTACCGCACGGCCTACCTCTCGGTCACCCGCGGCGACGGCGGCCAGAACGAGCTCGGCAAGGACTTCGGCGAAAAACTCGGCGTCCTCCGCACGCAGGAACTGATCGCCGCGCGCAAGCTCGACGGCGGACGCCAGTTCTTCACGCGCGCCATTGACTACGGTTACTCGAAGTCCCCCGAGGAGGCGCTGCGCATCTGGGACCACCAGGCCGTGCTCAGCGACGTCGTGCGCGTCATCCGCACCTTCCGGCCCGACGTCATCATCACGCGTTTCCCCATCCCGCCCGGCAGCGGCGGCCACGGCCAGCACACCGCCTCGGCCATGCTCGCGGTCGAGGCCTTCAAGCTCGCCGCCGATCCCGCCGCCTTTCCGGAACAGATCAAGGAAGGCCTCGCGCCCTGGCAGGCGAAACGCATCGGCTGGAACGGCTGGGGCAACAACCCGAGCGCGCTCAGCGGCCCGACCATCCAGTTCGACATCGGCGGCGCCGACCCCGTCACCGGCGAACCCTTCGCCACCATCGCCAACCAGAGTCGCGGCATGCACAAGACACAGACGCTCGGCTTCTTCGCGGCCCGCACCGGCAGCGCCGGTCCGAACATGCAAACCTTCCAGCTGCTCGCCGGCGACCCGCCCACGACCGATATCATGGACGGTGTGGACACGACGTGGGCCCGCATCCCCGGCGGCGCTGCGCTCATCCCGCTGATCGACGACGTCATCGCGAAATTCAACCCCGCCGACCCCGCCGCCAGCGTGCCGGCGCTGTTCGCCCTCCGCACGAAACTCGATTCAGTTTCCTTCGCCGATGAGGTCAGACTCTACCTGGAAAAGCGGGCCGCTCTCGATCGCGTCATCGCCTCCTGCCTCGGACTTGTGGTCGAAACCACCGTGCCTCAGGCCGAGGTTGTCCCCGGTGAAACATTCGCCCTCCGTCACACCGTGTCCGCGGCAGGCTCCCTGCCCGTCAAATGGGTCTCCGTTGATTATCGCCGGATTCCGACGGATTACTCTTCGGAAAAATTGCAGGTGCCCAAGACGTTGAAGGATTCCGTGTCGGTGGAGTGGGTGACCGTCCATACCTCGCACCAATACGCCAAGCTCGCAGTGAATGCCGTGGTGCCAGCCAACCAGCCTTTGGTCCGGGAATCCAAGCAGCCACTGCCCGACGGAAACCCCGCGAGCCAGCCCTATTGGCTGCGCGAAGAAGGCACCCCGGGCATGTTCCGGGTCGAGCAGGCCCACTTGATCAGCACGCCCGATAACCTGCCGGCTTTCCCCATCGAGTTCGTGTTCGACGTGGAGGGCAACCAGCTCGTTCTTCCAGATGAGCCCGTGCAGATAGTCGTTGATGCTCCCGAGGCTCAGCAGCGCCGACGGCTCGCCGTCATCCCGCCCGTCTCGCTCGGCTTCGCGCACGATCTCGAACTCTTCGCCCCCGGCGCTACGAAGGACGTAACCGTCGAGGTCACCGCCGCGCGTGCGGGTTCGCGGGGCGACCTCAAGCTGGTCACACCTGCCGGATGGACGATCGCCCCTACCGGCAGATCCTTCGAGCTCGCCAAGGCGGGCGACCAAGCTGCCCTCACTTTCTCTGTCACCGCGCCGGCCAAGGCCGTGCGCGCCAGCTTGGCGGCCTCCGCCGAAGTCGGCGGCGTGACCTACGGCACCGAACGCCTCGTGCTCAGCTATCCGCACTTGCCCGTGCAATTGCTCCAGCGTCCCGCCCACACGCACCTCGTGGCGCTCAATGTGCAGACCCGCGGCAAACGCATTGGCTACCTGCCGGGCGCGGGCGACAGCACCGCCGAGAGCCTCGCGCAGCTCGGCTACGAGGTCGTCACGCTCACGGGCACCGATCTCGCACCCGAAAAACTCGCCGGCCTCGACGCCGTCGTCCTCGGCGTGCGCGCCTTCAACGACCGCGCCGACCTCGCCGCCAACCTCCCCGGCCTCTACACGTGGGTCGAGGCCGGCGGCACGGTCGTCACGCAATACAACCGCCCCAACGGCCTCAAGGCCACCGTGCTCGGTCCCTACGAGCTCTCCATCGAGGGCCCGGCCCCGCGCCTGCGCGTGACCGACGAAAACGCGCCCGTCGCCTTCCTCGCGCCCGATCACCCGGTGCTCAACGTGCCCAACAAGATCACCGACGCCGATTTCGAGGGCTGGGTGCAGGAGCGCGGCGCGTATTTCCCGAGCAAGTGGGACGAAGCCCGCTACACCGCCATCCTCGCCATGAACGACCCCGGCGAGGCCCCGCTGCGCAGCAGCCTGCTCGTCGCGCCGCACGGCAAGGGCTGGTTCGTTTACACCGGCCTGTCGTTCTTCCGCCAGCTGCCCGCCGGCCACCCCGGCGCCCACCGGCTCTTCGCCAATCTGGTGTCGCTGGGGAAATGAACCTTTCCAAACCTGTTAACCACTAATCCACACTAAGAGACACTAATCACCAGACCTGCTGATGGATTTCATTAGTGGCCCATTAGTGTGACTTAGTGGTGACACCTCCGAACATGCCCACACCCGAAGCCCCCGACGATGACTCCCCCGGTGTGCCCGGTTTCCGCACCTGGCGCGGAGTCTATGTGTTCGTCTTCGTGTGTTTCCTCGCCGTCGTCGCCGCCCTGACGGCGTTCACGCACTGGTTTGCATGAGCTGCCTGCCGCCGCGTCACTCCAGGTGGAGCGCCTTGACCCCAAGGCGCTGGTCCGGCCGCGCTGCTTCCTCAACGCGTTGGGTTCAACGCGTTCCACCTTTCCAGCCCCGCGCATGAACCCGATCGACTGGCTCGTGCTGCTCGGAACCATGCTCGGCATCGCCGGGTATGGCATGTGGCGCACGCGCCACACCGATCACCTCGACACCTATCTCAAGGGCAACAAGACCACCGGCTGGTTCACCATCGGGCTCTCGGTCGCGGCCACGCAGGCCAGCACCATCACCTACCTCTCGCTGCCCGGCGTGGCTTTCGAGAACGGCATCGCCTTCATCCAAAATTATTTTGGCCTGCCGCTCGCGCTGATCCTCGTTTGCGCGGTCTTCCTGCCCATCTACCGCCGGCTGGGCGTCTATACCGCCTACGAATACCTCGGCAAACGCTTCGACAACCGCACCCGTCTCTTCGGCGCGGGCGTGTTTCTCCTCCAACGCGGACTCCAGAGCGGCATCACCATCTACGCGCCGGCCATCATCCTCTCTACCGTCCTCGGCTGGCGGCTCGACTTCATCATCGTCGGCATCGGCGTGGTCGCGATCGTCTACACCGTCACCGGCGGCAGCGCGGCGGTGAACCTCACGCAGAAGTGGCAGATGGCCATCATCTGGATCGGCATGCTCTCGGCCTTCGGCATCCTGCTCGCGCGCCTGCCCGACCACGCCACCGCCATCGCCGGCACGATGGGCAAGCTCGAGGCCGTGGACTGGTCGCCCGATCCCGACAAGCGCTACACCTTCTGGAGCGGTCTGCTCGGCGGGTTCTTCCTCTCGCTGTCCTACTTCGGCACCGACCAGTCGCAGGTGCAG
>JAUPWC010000494.1 GCA_030916665.1 Verrucomicrobiota bacterium | reverse complement strand
GACCGTTCCCGCACCGCCGCCCATCACCTACGTCGCCACGACGGGCAGGACGTGGCTGCGCCATGTCGGCATCCTGGCCGACGCCGCGCGTGCCCGGCTGCATGTGATCGGCATGAGCGGCGCCGCCGGTTATCTCGCGGGGCGGCTCAACTCCGATCTGCCCGATTACGCGCGCCTCATCCGTTACAGTTACGCCTCGTTCCTGCTCACCGTCACGGCGGAGCGGTCGACCTCGTTCGGCCTGCCGCTGATCGTCCAGCGCGGGACCAGCCGCCCGCCCACCGCCACGCCATGGCCCGGACTGCTCTACGCCCCGATCGGCGACCCGGCCGGGCCCAACGACCTCGCGCAGCTGAAGCTCGCGGACTCACCGTGCTACGCTCGGCATTTCACCGGCGGCTATGTTGTCGTGAACCCCGGAGAACCGGGTGACCCGGCCGAAGTTAAGCTGCCCGCGGGCTTGGTGGATGCGGAAAGCGGCCGGCCCGTCGGGTCGGTGAAACTCGCGCCCGGCGACGCGATCATTCTTGTCCACTCAAAGTCCTGAATCACGCGACCATGAAAAAACTGCTTCTGCTCCTTTCACTATGCGGCCTCGGACTTCTTGCGGCGGCGTCCGCCGATCTCCCCGGTGAACCGCTGGTCTACAAACACGCCGACGGCCGGGAACTGAAGCTGTTCGTCTTCAAGCCCGCGGATTGGAATGCGACCGACCGGCGGCCCGCGCTCGTGTTCTTCCACGGGGGCTCCTGGACTGGCGGCGCGCCGAGCCAACTGGCGCCGCAGAGCACTTATTTCGCCTCGCGCGGGCTGGTTTGCGTCAGCGTGCAATACCGCTTGTTACCGGCTGGCGATGCCAAGAGCCGGGATCTGCCCACCGTCTGCGTGCAGGATGCGAAATCCGCCTTCCGCTGGGTGCGCGCACATGCCGCCGAGTTGGGCATCAACCCGGCGCGTCTGGGCGTTGGCGGCGCCTCGGCCGGCGGCTACCTCGCCGGCTGCGTCGCGCTGGTGCCCGGCGGGGACGACCCGACGGACGATTTACGGGTGCCGCTCCAACCCGCGACGCTCGTGCTGTTCAACCCGGTGATTGGCGGCCGGCCGGCAGAAGCGGCCGACGCGAAATTCGAGCAGCGGTTTGGGGCGAAATCGGCCGTATTTCTTGAGCACTCGCCCGCCAATCACGTCACGGCCGGCGCGCCGCCGACCGTCATTTTCCACGGCTTGGCGGACACGGTCATTCCGCCGCTACAGATCCAGCGCTTCGAGCAAAGCATGGCCAAGGCCAGCGCGCGCTGCGAAGTGCATTACTACGAAGGGCAGAGACATTCGTTCTTCAACCGCAGCAACGCGGACGGCCGCTACTTCCGCGAGACCGCGCTCGCCGCCGACCGCTTCCTCGCCTCCCTTGGCTGGCTTCAGGGCGAGCCGATGCCGGAGAATCTCCCGACCAGATCGGCTTCGGCCGCCGCAAAGCCCGCCCGGTGACACCTCCTTCAGTCCGTTTTCTGATGCCCCAAATCGCGTCCTCCCTCTGGAACGACTGGCCGGCGTCGCGCCCGCCGGGGTCAAGCCGCTGGACGGCATCAGCCTGAAGCCGCTGCTCTTGGCCGGAGCCGGCCCGGAGCCGCCATGGCCGGAGCGGATGATTTTTTCCACTTGGGACGGCAAGGTCAGCGTGCGCACGCCGCAATACCGGCTCGATGCTGGCGGCGCGCTCCACGACCTGAGCCGGGATCCTGGCCAGACGAAGGACCTCGCCGCCGAGTTGCCCGCGGTCGCCCGCCGGCTCCGGCAGGCCGTGGCCGCGTGGAAACAGGAGGTCTCGCCGCGTGATCCCTCCGACCACCGGCCTTTCCCGGTCGGCCATCGGGAGATGCCGCTCACGGAGCTGCCCGCCGGCGATGGCGTGCCGCATGGCGGGGTCCGGCGCAGCGCGCGCTGGCCCAACTCCTCCTACTTCACGCACTGGACCACGACGGATGACCGCCTGACCTGGGATGTGGACGTGGCCACGGCCGGCCGCTATCGGGCGACCGTTTATTACGCCTGCGCGGTCGCCGATGTCGGCTCGACCATCAAGCTTTCGCTCGGCGGCAGCCGGATGGCCGCGGTGCTCGACCAGCCGAACGACCCGCCGCTGGTCGGCCGGGCGGGCGACCGAATTCCGCGGGAAGAGTCCTACACCAAGGACTTCCGTCCGTTCGATCTCGGTCTCATCAACCTGGCCGCCGGCCGCGGCGAGCTGACCCTCCGTGCGCTCAATATCTCGGGCCGGCAGGTGATGGAGCTTCAGGCCGTGACGCTGACATTGCTGCCCTGATATTTGTCATTCCTCGCCAACCCGCCATGTTCCTTTTTTGTGGTGCCCGGCGCGTCCGGTCAGGGCGAGCGGCCATCTCGCGCTTGACAGGCCTTTTATTGGATAGTTTGTTTGAACAAATGAAATCTCCGCCGAAATCTCTTCGCGCCCGGCCCGCCGCGTCCTCTTCTCTCCTGCAAGGATTGAGGCTCGACCCGAGAAGCTCGCTGCCGCTCCACGCGCAGGCCGAGCAGTCGCTGCGCACCTTGCTGGCCCGCCCGACCCAGACCCCGGGCACCCTGCTGCCCGACGAGGTGTCGCTCGCCAACGCCATGGGCGTGAGCCGCAACACCCTGCGGGCAGCGATTGCGCGGCTCGTGAGCGAAGGCCGCCTGAACCGCAAGGCCGGGGTGGGCACCCGCGTGGTGGAACCCCGGGTTCATTCCGGCGTCGGCGCCTGGCAGAGCTTCACCCGCGAGATGGAGTCGAAGGGCGTCAAGGTTGAGACCTATTCGGTGTCAGCCCGGATGGTCGCCGCGCCGGCCGACGCCGCGAGCCGACTGCACCTCAAGGCGGGAGCCGAGGTGCTCAGTCTTGATCGCGTTCGCGGATGGGATGGCCGGCCGGTGGTGCGCTTCCTCTCTTATCTGCATCCGCGCCTCGGGTTGGCCGGCGACGATAACTATAACCAGCCGCTCTACGAATTGATCCGGAATCGCAGCGGGGTCATCGCCGATCAATCCGACGAGGAGTTGACGGCGGTGGTCGCCGACGGCCGGCTGGCGCGGGTGCTCGCCGTCAAGGACGGCACCCCGCTCCTGCGACGCACCCGCACGGTGTTCGATACGCGGCAGCAGCCGATGGAGTATTCCATCGTCCACTATCGCGGCGATCACTTCGAACTCAGCCTCACGTTGCGTCAGCATTGACCAGCCCTCCGCCAACCCGTTTCCCGACATGACATCCACCCCTGCCAATTCGCTCCGTTTCGTCTTCTTCGCGACCGGCGTGACCGCCATCGGCGGCTTCCTGTTCGGCTACGACACCGCCGTGATCAACGGCGCCAACTCCTACCTCACGGCGCACCTGGGGCTGAGCCCGGCGCAGGAAGGTCTGGCCGGCGCGAGCGCGATCCTCGGCTGCATCCCCGGGGCGATGTTCGCGGGGTTCCTGAGCGACCGGTTTGGCCGCAAAAAGATGCTTTTCCTCTGCGCCGCGCTTTACGCGGTGTCGGGCCTGCTTTCGGCCATCCCGCGCACGTTCGACGAGTTCCTGATCGCCCGGATCATCAGCGGCCTGGGCATCGGCGCCTCGTCCATGATCTGTCCGGTCTATATCGCGGAGATTGCACCGGAGAAATGGCGCGGCCGGCTCGGTGCGTTGTTCCAACTCGGCATTGTCACCGGGATTTTCCTGACGCTGTTCGTCAACCGGGTCATCCAGGGTCTGGGCGACGAGTCCTGGAACACCGCCTACGGCTGGCGCTGGATGCTCGGCATGGAGGTCGTGCCGGCCCTCGCTTTCATCGGCCTGCTGTTCACCGTGCCCGAGAGCCCGCGCTGGCTTGCCCGGCGCGGCCGCGCCGACGAGGCCCGGGCCATCCTCACCCAGGTGGATGGACCGGCGCACGCCGAGCAGGAACTGACCGCCATCCACGCCACGGCGACCCAGACCGAGCCACCCTTTTCCGCGCTGTTCGCCGGGAATTACCGCCGGCCACTGGTGCTGGCGGTGTCGCTCGCGCTGTTCCAGCAATTCTGCGGCATCAACGCCATCATGTATTACTCGACGAAAATCTTCGAGTCCGCCGGCGCGGTGAAGAATGTCGCCTTTGCCTCCTCCGTCTGGGTCGGGCTGATCAATCTCGTCTTCACCCTGGTGGCCATCGCATTCGTGGACCGCCTCGGACGCCGGCCGCTGCTGCTCATCGGCACCGCCGTGCAGGCCGTGGCGCTGCTGCTGGTGGGCTGGTTCTTTCACACCGGCCAGCACGGTCCGTTACTGCTCGGAGCCGTGGTGCTCTTCATCGCCGCCTTCGCGATGGCCATGGGACCGATCACCTGGCTATTTTGCTCGGAAATCTTCCCCAACCAGATTCGCGGCCGGGCAATGTCCGTGGCGGCGTTTGCCATCTGGGTGGCCTGCTACATCGTCGCCCAGACCTTCCCCATGATGAATGACAGCGCAGCGATCGGGCCCGCCGTCACTTTCTGGATCTATGCCGCGGTCAGCCTCGCCTCCTTCTTTTTTGTCCTGGTGATGATCCCTGAAACCAAGGGCCGCACGCTGGAGGAGATCGGCCGGATGTGGCAGCCTGCCCCCGCCGCCCCCAAAGGGCGGGAGCCATGACCATCCTGGCCTGCGACCTCGGAGGCACGCGTCTGAAAATCGGCGTGGTGCGCGACGGGAAGGTACTCGCCCAGGCGGTCGAACCAGCCCACTCGCAGCTGGGCCTCGCGCCGCAACTGCCGGTGCTCAGGGACGCTTGGCTGCGCCTGCTCGGCGGGCTGAAACTGACGCCCGCCGATTGCGCCGGCGTCACCGTGGCCTTTCCCAGCCTCGTGGACAATGCCACCGGCCGCATCCTCGCCGAATACGGCAAGTTCGCCGATGCGATGAGCCTCGACCTGCGCGCCTGGGCGCGCGCCGAACTCGGTCTGCCGCTGGCCATCGAGAACGATGCCCGCATGGCGCTGATCGGGGAATGGCGCGCCGGCGCCGGCCAGGGCTGCGACAATCTCGTCATGATGACCCTCGGCACCGGGCTCGGCACCTGCGCCCTCGTGGAGGGCCGGGTGCTGCGCGGCAAACATGGCCAGGCCGGCGTGCTGGGCGGCCACCTGACGGTCCGCCACGGCGGGCGCCGGTGCAGTTGCGGCAATCTCGGTTGCGCGGAGGCGGAGGCCTCGACGGCCCATCTGCGGCAACTGGCGGAAACCTCGCCCGCTTGGGAACACAGTGCGCTGCGCGCCAACGCCACCCTCGACTACGCGCAGGTCTTCCAGCAAGCCGCCGCGGGCGATGCGTGCGCCGCCGCCCTGCGCGATCACAGCCTCCGCGTCTGGGGGGCGCTCGCGGTGAATCTGATCCACGCTTACGACCCGGAAGTTCTCATCCTGGGCGGCGGCATCATGGCCAGTGCCGGGGTGATTCTCCCCGCCGTGGCTGATCATGTGAACCGCCATGCCCACACCCCCTGGGGGAAAGTGCGCGTGGTGCCCTCCGCCCTCGGCGACCAGGCCGCGCTGGTGGCTGGTGAGTGGCTGCTGAGCGAGCCAGCCGACGTTCCTCACTCCTCCTGACGATGGCCCGATTTTCCGCTGCCCGTTCCCGGTGAAAGCAAAAACCTCCGCACTCCTTGCCGCCTTGGTGGCAATCGCCCCGGTCTGGCAATCGGCGATGGCCGCGCCTGCCGCCGCCGTGCCCCGCCGCCCCAACATCGTCTTTTTTCTCACCGACGATCACGCTTGGCAGACGATCGGCGCCTACAGCAGCACCCTGCTGCCGACGCCGAACCTCGATCGCATAGCGCGCGAAGGCATGCGCTTCGACCGGGCGTTCTGCACCGAATCGATCTGCGGCCCGAGCCGTGCGGCCATTCTCACGGGCAAATACGGCCACGTCACCGGGGCGATGGGCTGGCTGCCCTACGACCACCGGCATCGCAACTTCGCCGAGTATCTGCGCGCGAGCGGCTACCAGACCGCCCTCGTGGGCAAATACCATCAGGGCGGTGATCCGGTGGGGTTCGACTACTACGACATCTTGCCCGGCCAGGGCGTCTATCAAAATCCCACCTTTGTCTCGACCAAGGGCCCGCGGGTCATTCCGGGCCACGTCAGCGACGTCATCGGCGATCTCTCGCTCGCCTGGCTTGAGCAGCGCGATCCCAGCCGGCCGTTCGTGATCTGCATCAACGACAAGGCGGCGCACATCCCGTGGACGCCCGCCTCGCGTCACAGCGCGATGTTCGACGGCCGGGATATCCCGGAACCGGCGTCGATCAGCGAAGACCGTGCCAAGCGCGCCGAGGCCGTGAACCTGACCTGGTTGAAGGTCGACCAGTTGCCCCGTTGGATGACCAAAAGCTGGGGCGAGCCGCCCGCGGGTCTGACCCCGGAACAGCGCCGGAGCTGGCTCTATCAGAAAATGATGAAGGGCTACCTCGGCTGTGTCGCCGGCATCGACGACAACGTCGGGCGGGTGCTGGACTGGCTCGACCGCAACCACCTCACGGAGGACACCATCGTCATCTACGCCTCCGACCAGGGTTTCATCCTGGGCGAGCATGGCTGGTTCGACAAACGCTGGATGATCGAGGAGTCGCTGCGCCTGCCGCTACTCATCCGTTATCCGCGTCTCATCAAGCCCGGCTCGGCGGAGCCGGCGATGGTGCTCAACACGGATTTCGCGCCCACGCTGCTCGACCTCGCCGGCGTGGCGGTGCCGGCCGACATGCAGGGGCGCAGCCTCCGTCCGGTGCTGGCCGGCCAGGTGCCCGCCGACTGGCGCCATTCGATCTACTACCGCTATTACGCGACGGAATTCGCCATGCCGCCGCACTACGGCGTCCGCACGGAACGCTACAAGCTGATCCACTACCAGGGGCCGGTCATTGCCGACGACGGGTCGGATGTGGGTAACAGCAAAAATATCGCGCGCCAGATCGACGAATGGGAGCTGCTCGACCTGCAGGTGAATCCGAAAGAGACGACCAACTTCTATCACGACCCGAAATACCAGGCGGTGGCGGCCGATCTGCACCGCGAACTGGACCGGCTGACCAAGGAAGTCGGCGACACGCCGGGAAAATCCGGGATCAACCAGCAGGGCCGGCTCGGCCCGGTGACCACCGGCCCCGAGACGCCGCCGGCCGGCAAATAATCCTGCGCCGGCCGGCCAGCCTGTAAATACTCCGCCATTCCCTTCCGGTTTTGACCATGAGAAAGCCCAATTACGAAAAATTCCCGCATTTTCCCGTGCCGGGCGCCAAATCCTGCGCCACCGGCTGGGACGCCATAGCAAGCCGGTTGCTTGAAGCGGCCGGCTTGTCCCGGCGATCCCGCTGTGTGTTGGTGGTCGAGTGTTATCCAGGCGTGGATGAGGCGCAGGTGCGGGCCGAGCTGTCCGCCCGCCTCGCCCCGGTGGTCGCTCCCGATCCGCGCGAGGCCTTGCTGCCGCCCGACAAGATCGAAGCGCTTGTCGCGCCCTTCCTCGGCGGCGACGATCCGGTGTTCGGATTTCTCTCCAACCTCGCCTTGCCGCAGTTCTTCGATCCCGCGAAAGTGGAGGGGTTGCGCGCCCAGGTGGCCGCGTTCCCGACGGGACTCGTGCTGCTGGTCGGTTGTGGCGCCCGGCTCATCGCCGACGGCGATGTGTTCGTTTACGCCGACCTCGCCCGCTGGGAGGCGCAATTGCGCTTCCGTCGCAACGAGTCGGCGAATCTCGGCACGGTCAACCACCTCCTCGCCCCCGGCCTCCAATACAAGCGCGCGTTCTACGTGGACTGGCGCGTGGCCGACCGCTGGAAACGCCCGCTCATCGCGCAGTGGGATTTCGTGCTCGACACCCACGATCCGCGGGCGCCGAAACTCGCCGACGGCGAGTCCGTGCGGCGCGGCCTGCGGCACGCCGTCACGCGGCCGTTCCGCGTGGTGCCGTTATTCGATCCCGCGCCGTGGGGCGGACAATGGATGAAGGAAGCCTGCGATCTCGACCGCGACGCCAGGAACTACGGCTGGTGCTTCGACTGCGTGCCCGAGGAGAACAGCCTGTTGCTCGACCTGGACGGCGTGCGCCTTGAGCTGCCGGCGATCGACCTCGTGTTCGACCAGCCGCGCGCGTTGCTGGGCGACGCGGTCCATGCGCGCTTCGGCGACGAGTTCCCGATCCGCTTCGATTTTCTCGACACGGTCGGCGGCGGCCACCTGTCGTTTCAGGTTCATCCGCTCACGGAATACATGCAGCAGCACTTCGGCCTGCACTATACGCAAGACGAGAGCTACTACCTGCTCCACGCCGAGCCGGACGCCACCGTTTACCTGGGATTGAAGGAAGGCGTGGAACCCACGGCCATGTTGCGCGACCTCGCGGCGGCGCAGGCGGGCACGGCACCGTTTGATGCCGACCGCTACGCGAACCGGTTTCCGGCGAAGCAGCACGACCACTTCCTCATCCCGGCGGGCACGGTGCATTGCTCGGGCGCCGGGGCCATGGTGCTGGAGATCAGCGCGACGCCCTATGTTTTCACCTTCAAGCTCTGGGACTGGGCGCGTCTCGGCCTCGATGGCAAGCCGCGGCCCATTCATCTTGCCCACGGGGCGGCCAACATCCAGTGGGACCGCACGACCGCGTGGACCATGAAAAACCTGGTCAACGCCATCACGCCGGCCGCCACCGGCGACGGCTGGCGCGAGGAGCGCACCGGCCTGCACGAGCGCGAGTTCATCGAGACGCGCCGGCACTGGTTCACGAAGAAGGTGCCGCACGACACGCGCGGCGGCGTCAACGTGCTCAACCTCGTGCAAGGCGAGGAAGCCGTGGTCGAGAGCCCGACCGGCGCGTTCGCGCCCTATGTCGTGCATTACGCGGAGACGTTCATCGTGCCCGCCGCCGTCGGCCCCTACACCATCCGCCCGCACGGCCCGGCCGTCGGCGCCGAATGCGCCACCCTGAAAGCTTATGTCCGCACCTGACTTTTCCCACCATGATGATCGATCCTGACCGTCTGCTCTCCTGCTACAATCCCGCCACCGGCGAGCTCGCCGGCGCGAAACCCATCGAGCGCCGCCTCGCCGACCTCCGCGGCTGCTTCGCCGATACGGCGGCCTACGCGGCGGCGCTCGCCGCGGGCAATCCACTGCTCTACCGCGTCGCCAGCGTTGAACCCGCCGCGGGCGAGGGCGACCTGCACTACGGGGTCGGCTGCCTCATGCCGGGAAAGATCGGCGACGAATATTTCCTGACCAAAGGCCACCTGCACGCCTGGCGGCCGGCCGCGGAATTCTATTTCGGCCTCACCGGCGAGGGCGTGATGCTGCTGGAGGACGAGGCCACCGGCGAAAGCCGGATGGTGCCGCTCCGCCCGCATCACGCCGTTTACGTGCCGGGCCGCACCGCCCACCGCACGATGAACACCGGGACCGGGCCGCTCACCTACCTCGGCGTCTATCCCGCGCGCGCCGGCCACGACTACGGCGCCATCGCCCAGCGCAATTTCCGCCATGTGGTCATCGAGCATGCGGGACAGCCAGCCATGATCGAGCGCCATTCCGGCTAGCGCTCCCTTCCCTTCCTTCCATGAAACCTGCTCCCCTTGTTCTTCTCCTCCTGTTGTTCCGGTTCGTCGTGCCCGCCTGCGCGGTGGTGGCGGACGAGCCCGCATCCCGCCAGACTCTGTCACTCGACGGCGTTTGGTTGATCGCCGAGGGTCGGCTGCACGCGGTGCCGGAGAGTTTCGACCGCACGGTGCCGGTGCCCGGCCTGGTGACGCTGGCGACACCGGCTTTCACGCCGGTACCCGGCCCGAAAGTCGCGGATCGCGCGGCCTATCCGCAGAAGGACCCGGCGCGTGACGCCTTCTGGTATCGGCGCACGTTCCGGCTCGACCAACCGGTGCCGGCCGTGGCCCGGCTCAAGGTCGCCAAGGCCATGTTCGGCTCACAGGTGATCCTCAACGGCCAGCTGCTCGGGCAGCATGACGGCAGCTTCACGCCCGCCTATTACGACGCGCGCGACGCGCTCCAACCCGGGGAAAACGTGCTGCTAATCCGCGTCGGGGCGGACCGCGACGCGGTGACGCAGGCCGTGCCGGGCGGCTTCGACATCGAAAAGGACCGCTACATCCCCGGCATCTTCGACTCGGTAGAGCTGATCCTTTCCGGCACACCGCATTTCCTGCAGGTGCAGACCGCACCCGAAATCGCGACAAACACGGTGCGGGTGCAGGCGGTGTTGCGCAACGCCGGACCGGCGCGGTCCGCCTCCGTGACGTTCGTCGTACGCGAGGCAAAATCCGGACGGATCGCCGGCCGGATCACGAGCGAACCGGTGCCGCTACCGGCGAACGCGGAGGCGGCCGTGGATGTCCGCATCCCGCTCGCCGACTGCCGGCTCTGGTCGCCGGAGGATCCGTTCCTCTACCGGCTCGAGGCCGACTCCGGCGCTGACCGGTTTACAACTCGTTTCGGAATGCGCGAGTTCAGGTTCGATCCTGTCACGCGCCAGGCGGTTCTGAATGGCCGGCCGTATTTCCTGCGCGGAAGCAACTTCACCCTCTACCGCTTTTTCGAGGACGACGACTGCCGGTTCCTCCCGTGGACGGAGAGCTGGGTGCGCCTGCTGCACCAGCGCGTGAAGGACATGCGCTGGAACTCGCTCCGCTACTGCATCGGATTTCCGCCCGAGGCATGGTATGACATCGCCGACGAGGTCGGAATCCTGATCCAGGACGAATTCCCCCTGTGGCGGCTCTCGGACGTGAAACGCGGTGCGCTGGAAAAAGAATATGCCGAGTGGATCCGGGAACGGAGCAACCACCCCAGCGTCGTCATCTGGGACGCCCAGAACGAGACGATCACAGCCGAGACCGGCGCCGCGATCACGGCCGTGCGCGGGCTCGATCTGTCCGGCCGGCCGTGGGACAACGGCTGGAGCCCGCCCCAGGCGGCCGGCGATTCACTCGAGCAGCATATCTATCATTTTTCCCCCTGGCGGTCCTTTGACCGGTTCACGCTCTCCGATCTGGCACGCGCGGAACGCGTGCCGCGATCAAACGAACACAAAGCCGTCGCCGGCCGCCACGCCGTCATTATCAACGAATACGCCTGGCTGTGGCTGAATCGCGACGGCACAGCCACGACTTTGACGAAGGATTTCTACCGCCATGCCCTGGGAGAAAAAGCCACCGCGGCGCAACGACGACATCTCTACGCCACGCATTTCGCCGCCGAGACGGAGTTCTGGCGCAGTTACCGGGAGGTGGCCGCGTTGATGCATTTCTGCAGCCTCGGTTACTCGCGCGCCGACGGGCAGACGAGCGACAACTGGGCGGACGTGACGAAGCTGATCTGGGAGCCTGAGTTTCACCGGTATGTCCGCGACGCCTTCGCCCCGGTCGGCCTGATGCTTGAATTCTGGAGTGAGCGCGTGCTGGCAGGGAACGCCGCGCGCTTGCCGGTGCGGCTGATCAATGATCTCGCCCAACCGTGGGCGGGCGAGGTGCAACTGCGTCTGCGCCGCGCCGGGGCTGTCGCAGAGTTCCCTGTTATCGCACAATCCGGGCGGATGGAGCCCCTGGGCCAGACCACGCTGGAATTCGCGATCACCTGGCCACAGGAACCCGGCGACTATGTGCTGGAGGCTGAGCTGCGTGGCACCGACGGCGAACTTGTGCGCAGCACTCGCGAACTGACCGTGGGGACGCGCCAAGCGCAGGGTCTCGCCTTCGGGCGACCGGCGACCGCCTCGACCGATCCGGTAACGGCGGACGGTCCCGCCGATGCCACCGATGGCGACCCCGCCACCGTGTGGCAGGCGACCGGACCGCAACCCGCCTGGCTGCAGGTGGATTTAGGCGGCGTGCAGTCCCTCAGCCGGGTGCGAATCGAGTGGGGCTTCCTGTATGCGGTGGGTTTCGCCGTGCAAATTTCCCCCGACGGTCAGACATGGTCTGATGTGCATCTGGAAACAGGCGGGCAGGGCGGCGTGAGCGAGATCGGGTTCGCCCCGCAGGCCGCGCGTTTCGTCCGGGTGCAATGCCAGCAGCGCTGCCTGAACCCCGCGCGAAATCCCAGCCCCGGTTACTCCATCCGGGAACTGCAGGCTTTCGAATAACCCCGTTCCGCTCTCAACCCACCCTTAAACAAAGATCCATGGAGCAAACCTGTGAGGTATCGGCCCCACCGCGAATGAACCCCTCCTGCCGCCCTTTCCGGCCATCGCTGCCGAGGCTCATGTGCATGTCCGCCCTATTCGCGCATAGCGAATCGGCCATGATCGGCGCGGTCGCGGACAAACCCATCCGCACGGCGGAAGCCCAGGCAGCCGGCCAGCCGGCGGTCGCGCGTTACGGCGATGCGCGGCTCGCCGCGCTGGGCTTCCTCGACGTGACCAAGGCGCCTTACCTGGCGGATCCGACCGGAAAGCAGGATGCGACCGCGGCGATCCAGCAGGGGTTTAACGATGTGCGCGACGCCCGGTTGATCACCTATCTGCCGGCGAGGGTGCTATCTCGTGGCGGACGTGATCAAGGGTGTGATGAGCACAATGAAGTGGGCTCACTGGTTTTACGAAGGCAGGTCGGATCCGTGGGTCGCTTATGTGTCGTTCAGCTATCCCAGTGTGATCGTCGGCCCCAGCGAGGCCGGCCGGCCGCCCCTTGGGCTCGTGGACCGGGCGACCCGGTTCACCAACCCGCAGAAATCCAAGCCGGTTCTTTACTTCCGAACTCGCGGGGAGGCGGTCGTTACACTGCGCGACACCGAGAACGTGGTCGTCGATTCAATCTAGGGGGCCGGCTGCACCATGGTGGTGATGCAGGACAGCCGCTGGGTGCTCCTATTCGGCTGCAGCGGCAACACCGCCATGCGCCCCGGCTGGCCGCTCGACCGGTGCGCGGATATCGTCTTCGTCCGGGTTTATCCGCAACTGAGCCGCGTCGGCGCCATGCGCGTAGGTTATGTCCGCAGTCGTGGCTCACCCTTCGCGACGGCGACCGGTTCGTCCTATATCGATACGAGGCCTCACGCTAAGCCGGTCGCAACACCGTCACATTTTTCATGAGTAACTACATCACCAAACCCATCCCGACGGAGAAACCCTCCGTCGCCTTCGTCGAGCGCCCGTGGGGCTCGTTCAAGCAATACGCGTTCAACCAGGACTGCACTGTCAGCCTCATGACCGTGCGGCCCGGCCAGCGCCTGAGCCTGCAAGCGCACACCGGCCGCGCCGAGTTGTGGATCGTGCTCGACGACGGCGCGGTGGTGCAGTTAGGCGAGACCGTCCGCGAATATCGGGCGGGGGACGAGGTCTGGATTCCCGCCAACGAGAAACACCGGCTCGCCAGCAATGCCGGCACCCGCCCCGTGCGCGTGCTCGAGGTGGCTTTCGGCAACTGGCAGCAAGCCGACATCACCCGCTACGAGGATGATTTCAAGCGGGCCGCCCAGGGCGAGTAATCGCTCCCTTCTCCCGTATTCTCCTTGAATACCAACCTGACCTCCCACCTTAAGGGCGCCTATCTGGGCGACCTGCTCGCCCAGCCGTCCGCCCTTATCGATACCATCGCCACCCTGCCCTCGCTGCCGCCCCTGCCCGCCGGGGCCCTGGCGGGCGAACGCATCGTGCTCACGGGCATGGGGGCGTCGCTGCATGCGATCCACCCGCTGCGCCTCCGTCTGGTGCGCGCCGGCCGCACCGCGTTTGTGGTCGAGACAGCGGAGCTGATCCACGCGCAATCGGCCCTGCTTGACGCGCGCACGCTCATCATCGCCGTCTCGCAGTCCGGCCGGAGCGCGGAGACCGTGGAACTGCTGGACATGGTGGGCCGGAGCGCCTCGCGGCCCTTCGTCATCGGCGTCACCAACGGGGCGGATTCACCGCTGGCCCTCCGCGCCGACGCGAAGCTCGTGCTGCGCGCCGGACCGGAGCACTCCGTCTCCTGCAAAACCTACCTCTCCACGCTGGCGGCCCTCGAGTGGCTGGGCGGCGCGCTCTGCGGCGCGCCCACCGGGCCCATCATCGCGGAGCTGGAGCAGGCCGCGCCCGCCGTGCAGGCCTACTATGCCAACTGGCAGGAAAAAGTCACCCACCTCGCCGGCGAGTTCACCCACCTGCGGCATCTTTTCCTGACCGGGCGCGGCGTCTCGCTCGCAGCCGTCGCCACCGGAGCCATCATCCTGAAGGAATCCACGCGTTTCCAGGCCGAGGGCATGAGCACGCCGGAATTCCGCCACGGCCTGTTCGAATTGATCAACCCCGGCCTCTACGCCCTCGTCTTCGCCGGCGACCCGGCGACGGCTCCTCTCAACGAGTCGCTCGTGCGCGATGTCCAACGTATGGGCGGCCGCGCCGTCCTCATCGGCGAGGGCACCGCCCCCGGTCCGTTCCGGCTGCCGGCGCTGCCGCCACGGCTCCGCCCCATGGTGGAGATGCTGCCGGTGCAGATGCTCTCGCTGGCCCTCGCCGCACTCGCCGGCCACGTGCCCGGCGACTTTGAACGCGCCTCCAAGGTCACCACCGTCCTGTGAGCCTGCTCCCCGCAGTCGTAAACCCGACTGTCCCTCGAAACGTTGCGTATGCCCTGATGATTCTTCGCTGCGCTGCCAGCAAAGATCCCCGGGGCGTTTGATCACAATCTCCTGTCTTCTCTTATGTGTCGGAGCCTGCTTGCAGGCGATTCTGCCCATGGTCCGCTGACGGG
>JAUPWC010000493.1 GCA_030916665.1 Verrucomicrobiota bacterium | reverse complement strand
GGCCTTGACGCGCGCCCGGTGGGCGTCGTCCGCCAGGGCGGCGTCGATGATGGCTTTGAGCCCGTCGAAGTCGCCGTAAGTGTAGAACCGCAGGTGCTCTCCGTCGGTGAACTCGTCATCGAGCCCGACGATGCGCGGGTGCACCAGGTATCCGCCGCGCCCGACCGTTTCGTAAACTCGGTCGGACCAGTACCGCTCGTGAGTGAACCGCGGCTCGCGCGCATCCTCCGGCCCGAGGCAGAGCGTGTCGCCGACGACGACGCGCGCCGTGGCGTAGAGGTCGGACAGGTCAGCCCCGCGGATGAACGACCGCCCGCCGTGGATCGGGGGGCCGCCATGCTTGACGAACCGCCGCCCGTAGGTCTTGACCAGGAACGCGAGCAGCTCGCGCCGGTAGCCCCACTCGGGGTGGTACGAGCCGTGCGGCGAGCCCGAACCGACGAAGATGACGTCGGCCTCGAACTCGCGTTTTTGCGTGCCGACGACGCACTCGGCGTCGTAGACCCCGGGGCGCAGGTAGAAGTGATTGACGTTGTGGCGCTTGAAGAACTGCGGCGAGCCGCCGTCGGGGGTGAAGACGTACTCCGTCCTCCAGAACGGATCCGTCTCCAGGCCGCCCGTGCGGCGCCCGATCCCAGCGTAAAGATCCAGATGGACACTCGCGGTCGGCAGGCCGATGGCGCGCTTGCTGGCGAGCCAGGACACCATCTCTTCGGCGCTTGCCTTGAGGAACCCTTCCGTGCGCGTCCACAGGAACAAGTCGGCGCCCCAGGTCGCGGCGTCGATGTCCCGCATCGACACGGCGTCCTCCTGGAGCCGGATGACCTTGTGCCCCTGCGACTCCAGGGACGCGGCGATGTGGACCTCCGAGCAATGGGGGGCGCTGAAGTTTCCGCAGTACGGAATGACCAGCGGTCGGTTTTGCAAGGGCTGCACGTCGTCACCACTCTCAAAGTCGTCACACAGACACATGCACGGTTGCGGGCATGTGCAGACCGTGCAAGTCACCCCCGGAGCCCCCAAAATGCCCCTCCGCTTCTTCTTCACCGACGACTGCCCCGACCTCGAAGACGAACTGCGCCGCATCGGTCACGAGGTCCTCGGCGGCCCGTCCGAGCGCGTCGCGGCCCGCTGCGCCGGCACCGACTGGCACCCCTCACGCTACGACCCGCGGCCCTACATCCGCGACCACAAGCCGGACGTGTGTCTCTTCGTCTCGCCCCTGCGCGTGGTCGAGTACGCGCCCGGCACGTTCTCCGAATTCGGGTACCATCGCGACCACATGGTCACCATCCGGGGGATCCGGAACTGTTTGACCATCGGCCTCGCCCGCGTCGGCGACGATCCGACGATGACCCGGCGATACCGGAGCGGCATGTGCCCGCGCTGCGTCGTCGGCCCGCAGTCGCTCGCGGCCTGGGCGACGGCAGACGAGGCGACGGCGGCCGAGATGGCCCGGGAGCGGCGCTGCGCGATCTGGCGTCCGGGTGAGGGTGGCGCGGCGGGGTTGGTGGCGATGGTCGAGGCGATGCGGGCCCGGGGGCAGTACCGGGGCGGGAAGGATGCGAGGCCCTATGCACCCTGACTACTTCGACTGCGTGGACGTGCGGGTGAGGCTCAGGACATTCCGCAAAGCGCGGTGGCAGCGGGGCACTGCCGCGGCTGCCGAGATGGGGATCTCGAAGCAGGCATTGGACAATGTGGAGATGGCATCGGCCTCCGTGATGGTGCGGTCGGTGATAGATCACGCGGCGCGACTCGGCCTCACGCCTGCGCAGATCGCGGTCATCGTCGACGACGACGAATCGGCGTCATCACGGCCGCCCAGAGTCCGGGCGCCGCGCGAGCCCAAGACGCCTGCCGACCGGGTGGTCTGGTGCCTTCAGATGATCGGGTTGCCGACCGCCGGTACGCAGATCTTGAAGCGCTGCCGCACGCACGACCTGCGCACAGTCCGGTCGATCGCCGCCGAGTTGGCCGTCACGCCGTCGTTCCTGCTCGACCTCGACTACGCCGCCGAGCCGCGATGGTTCAAGGCGTGGGCCGATGCGCCGCAGGCGCTCCCCGAGAAACCGCAGGCGCTTACAGTGGGTCCGAAGGCATGGTTCCGGTGCGCCGACTGCGGGAGCAACCTGACGATGCCTCACCCGCCGAAGGTCTGCGCCCGCATGGCCGCAGCCCATGCGGCGATTGCGGCGCGGCCAGCAGATGCCACAGGCCGGCGAGCGGTGCGGGATGGGTCGTATCCGCGAACGGCGCCCAGCCCATGAGAGACGAGGAGGAAGAGGACAACGATCCGGCGGGGACGGTCATGGAGGCGTGCAGGAGCTACGACCTGCCGAAACTGCTGGCGCCGCGACCGGAGGAACCGATCACAACCGCTGTGGCGCCCGGGTGAAGGCGGCGCGGCGGGGTTGGTGGCGATGGTGGAGGCGATGCGAGCCCGGGGGCAGTACCGGGGCGGGAAGGATGCGGTGGCGTTCAGGCCGTAGCGCGCTCGGCTGCGATCTCGTCGAAGGTGCGGCCATCGCCGTCGAGCGTGGCCTGCTTCCCGGTGAAGGTCTGCCAGCGGGCCACTGCGATGTCGACGTAGGGCGGATTGAGTTCGACCGCGTAGACACGGCGCCCGGTCTGCTCGCCCGCGATGATGGTCGTCCCGCTCCCGCTGAACGGCTCGTAGACCGCGTCGCCGGGCGCGGAGTTGTTCTCGATGGGCTTGCGCATGCACTCGACTGGCTTCTGCGTGCTGTGGCCCGTCTCGGACTTCTTCGGCTTGTCGATGGCCCAGATGGTGCTTTGCGTCCGGTCGCCCTGCCAATGCCCGGTGCCGCCCTTGCGGACGGCGTACCAGCATGTCTCGTGTTGCCCATGGTAGTGCCCGCGGCTGATCGCGGCGGACGACTTGGCCCACACGATCAGCGTACGCCGAATCAACCCCGCCGATTCCAGACTGGCGACCACCACATCTGTATTCAGCGGGCCGTGCCACACGTAGGCAACCTCGCCGGGGAATAGCGCCCACGCCTCGCGCCAGTCGGCGCGGTCGTCGTTCTTGACCTTGCCGTCTGCCCGCTTGCCACCACCCAACTCCCGCTCCCGCCATGCCGCGTCGTACTCCACCCCATACGGCGGGTCCGTGACCATCAGGTGCGGCTTCACGTCGCCCAGGAGCAGGGCCACCGTCGCGGCGTCGGTCGAGTCGCCGCAGATGATGCGGTGGTCACCCATGACCCACACGTCCCCCGCCCGCGTCACCGGGTCGGGCATCGCCTCCGGCACGTCGTCCGGGTCGGTCAGGCCGTCCTTCGGCTCGTCCATCGGCGCCAGCAGTTCATCCAGCCGCAGGTCGGCGAACAACTCCGGCATCTCGCCGTTGATCTCGTCGAGCAGGTCGCCGAGGCCGTC
>JAUPWC010000492.1 GCA_030916665.1 Verrucomicrobiota bacterium | reverse complement strand
CGCCGCATCTTTACCTCGCGGAGTTCACGCTGCGCGCCGGCACGCTGGTGCCGTCCGGCCACACGTTCTCGCAGCGCTTCGGTTTCCGCACCTTCGAACTGCGGCCCGGCGAGGGCCTTTTCCTCAACGGTCGTCGCATCACGCTCAAGGGCGTCAACCGCCACAGCTTCTGGGCCGACACCGGCCGCACGCTCTCGGCCCGGCGCAACCGCGAGGACGTGCAGCTGCTGAAGGAGGCCAACATGAACGCCGTGCGCATGTCGCACTACCCGCCGGATGCCGAGTTCCTCGACCTCTGCGACGAGGCCGGTCTCTACGTGCTCAACGAACTCGGCGGCTGGCAGCAGGCCTACGACACGCCGACGGGCCGCCGCCTGATCGCGCAGCTCGTCGCGCGCGATGTGAACCACCCGAGCGTGCTCTTCTGGAACAACGGCAACGAAGGCGGCGAAAACATCGAGAACGACGACGAGTTCGCAAAACACGACCCGCAGAAACGTCCGGTCCTGCACCCGTGGGCGCTCTCGTTCCGCGGGATGAACACGTTTCACTACCGCGAAATGGCCGACACGGCCAAATACGCCGAGGGGCCGGATATTTTTATGCCCACGGAATTCCTGCACGGTATGTTCGACGGCGGCCACGGCGCGGGCCTCGATGACTATTGGAAACTGCTCGGCGAAAAGCCGCACGCGGCCGGCGGCTTCCTCTGGGTGTGGATGGACGAGGGCGTCGTCCGCACCGACCAGGGCGGCCGCGTGGACGCCAACCGCGACCTCGGCCCCGACGGCATGCTCGGGCCGCGGCACGAGAAGGAAGGCAGCTATTTCACCGTGCGCGACATCTGGAGCCCCGTGCAGTTTCCGCTCGCGACACTGCCGGCGGATTTCACCGGCCGGCTGCCCGTGCAGAACCGCTACGATTTTCTCAACCTCTCCGGCCTCACCTTCGAATGGCGCCTGCTGCGCTACGCCCCGCCGGGCGCGCGGATGTTCCACCGCTCGGTGCGCGGCTACGGTCGGCTGTCCGGTCCGGATCTGCCGGCCCGGGCTGACGGCACGCTGGCGTTGCCGCTGCCGGAAAACTGGCGCGAGGCCGACGCGCTGCTCGTCACGGCCTACGACGCCCAGGCGCGGGAGATCGGCACCTGGAGCTGGCGCTGGAAGAGCGGTGTCGCGGCCATCGGCCACGCGACCCCGACGCAGGATGCGGTCGTGCTGTCCGAGGAAGGTGGCGAGACCGTCGTCACGGTCGGCCGCAACACCGTGCGCTTCAACCGCGCCACCGGCCGCCTCGCCGCGCTTGAGCGTGACGGCCGCGGGATTTCGTTGGGCGACGGTCCGCGCCTCGCGGCCTACCGCCGCACCGAGCGGGCTTTCGCGCCCGTCGCGCCGGCAAAGGGCAGGCTCGTGAGCTTCGCCGCCAAACTGGAAAACGGTGCGGCGGTCGTCACCGCCACGCACGATTCCGGCGTGCGCGAGACGCGCTGGACGATCACGCCCGACGGCGACGTGCGCCTCGACTACGGTTTCGAGGGGCCGGGCGTGGTGGACATCCTCGGCCTCGATTTCGACTACCCGGAGGAGAAGATGAAGTCCAAGAAGTGGTTCGGCGCCGGCCCGTATCGCGTCTGGCAGAACCGCCTGCGCGGCGGCCACGCCGAGCTGTGGGAGACGGAATACAACGACACGATTCCCGGCCTCACGTGGGATTTTCCGGAGTTCAAGGGCTGGTTCGCGCGCTGGGAGTGGATGGACTTCACGACGACCGAGGGCCGTTTCGCGCTGCTCCACGACGCGGGTTCTCCCTACGTCGGCGTCTATTCGCCGCGCGACGGCAAAAACAACCCCGTGCTCACGCTCCCGCGCCTCGGCGTCGGCGTGTATCAGGTGATCCCCGCCATCGGCACGAAGCAGTCGCTCCCGTCGAACCTGGGCCCGCAAGGCCAGCCGCAGAATATCACCGGCCCGGTCAAGGGCTCGCTGGTCATCCGGCTGCTGGATCAACCGTGAGCCAAACGGTGAGTGGCTTGGGGTGGAACGCGCTGACCCCAGCGCGTTTGTTGGGATGCGGACATTATTAAGCGCGCTGGGGTCAGCGCGCTCCACCTTCAATCCGTGGTCTTGAGGGAAGATCGGCGCTCGTAGAGCGCCGCTACAGTAAACCGAGAGGAGCGGTAGCCTACTTCCGCGCCACGGTCACTTCCACGACGGCCGCGCTGGCCGGGGCGAGGGTGAGGGCGACGGCTGTTTTCGCGTCCGCCGGCTTTTTGAGCGCTACCCATTTCCCGCTCCATTTGCCGGCATCGTCGATGGGCGCGTCGTTTAACGTCACCTCCCGGGACCCGGCCGCGATGTCGTTGCCTCTGGCCTGTAACTTGAGCACGCGTGCCTTTTTGACGGCCTTGGCCGAGGCCAGGTCGATCCGGATGCCGGCTTCGTTCTTCGCATCGCGGTTGATCAGGGTGACCGTGATCACGCCATCGTCCCGCGCCACGGCGTAGGCGGCGATCCGGTCGCCCGCAGCGGTCTCGACCCGCGCGGGCAGATAGCGTCCCGGGCCGCTCGCGGCGAAGAGCTTCATACCATACGCCAGGGGGCGGACTTCGTAGCCTTTCACCGAGCTCACGAAGGCGGCGTAGCGGCAAGGGAGGTTGACCGAGCCACCGGTGCGGTCGCCGGTGTGAAAATTGATGCCGGCGGCCCCGTGCGACATCCACCAGTGCAGGTAGTCGAGCGCCCAGAGCGCGGACGCGTGGCGGTCGCTCGCGCCTTCGAGCCCGCTGAACCAATAGCTGTTCGTCTCGGTGAGGCGGAACGTCAGCGGGGTTTCCGCCACCGCCGCCTTCATGCCTTTGAGGATTTCCTCATACGTGCCCAGGGGTGGCGCCGCCACCAGGCGGTTCCGGGCTTCGCTGACGTCCACCGGAACCAGCAGTTTCACATCCTTCATGCCGTCCCGCGGGTTCTTGTAGGAACAACCAAACGGATAGGAGTGCTGCGTGATCTGGACCAGGCGGCCGTCGGGCGTCCCAAAGTCGCGCGCGAGGTTGGCGATGAACTCGGGGCGCGGGTTGTCATCGCCGCCGCTAAACCGGGCGTCCGGGAAGACGCGCACAATCGCGTCGCGAATCGCGACCCACTTCGGCTTATACACGGCGTAGTCCTTGTAGTAGCCCGGTTCGTTGCCGATGGCGAAGGTCTCCAGTTCGGGGCGGAACTCGTCGTGGATCAGCTTGGCGTACGTCGCGGCCGAGGCCGGGTCGCCGTCGTGCAGGCGCACCGAGT
>JAUPWC010000491.1 GCA_030916665.1 Verrucomicrobiota bacterium | reverse complement strand
TCCGCCCCGGAATCAATTACGGTTGGCCTGTCATCACCTACGGCATGAACTACGACGGCTCGCCCATCACCGGAGAAACCGCGCGCGAGGGCATGGAGCAGCCCGTCACCTACTGGGTGCCGTCGATCGCCGTGTGCGGCATCGATTTCTACGAGGGCACGCTGTTCCCCAAGTGGACCGGCAACCTCTTCGTCAGCGCCCTCGCCCAGCAGGAGCTCCGCCGCCTCGTCATCAACGGCGACAAGGTCGTGAGCCAGGAGGTCGTCCTGTAGGACATCGGCCGCCTCCGCGACGTGCTGTGCGCCCCCGACGGCAGCATCTGGGTCGCGGTCAACGACCCCGGCTCGGTCATCCGCCTCGTCCCGGCCGACTGACGCGCCGCGGTGGACCTCGACGCCTACCTCGCCCGCATCGGCTACGCCGGCCCACGCGCGCCGACGCGCGACACGCTGGCGGGCATCCTGCGCGCGCAGGTGCAGACGATCCCGTTCGAGAACCTCGACGTCCTGCTCGGCCGGCCGATCCGCACCGATGCGGACTCGCTCAGGCGCAAGCTCGTGCACGACCGGCGCGGCGGATATTGTTTCGAGCAAAACCACCTGCTGCTTTACGCGCTGCGCGCCCTCGGCTTCACCGCCGAGCCGATGATCGCCCGGGTGCGCTGGCAGGTGCCGGCCGGGGTTACGACAGGACTCACCCACATGCTGGTGCGCGTGACGCTCGACGACCGCGACTGGCTCGCCGACGCCGGCATGGGCTCGCTCTCGCTCACCGCGCCGCTGGAAATGCGCGACAGCCTTCAGCAGGAGACGCCGCACGACCGCCGCCGGCTGGTGCGGCGCGACGGCCATTTCGCACAGCAGGTGCTCTTCGCCGGCGAGTGGCAGGACGTGAATCTCTTCCGCCCCGAGACCGCCGCGGCCGTGGATCTGGAAATGGGCAACTGGTATAGCCACACGCACCCACAGGCGCATTTCCGCAACAACCTGATGGTCGCCCGCGCCACGTCCGGCGGCCGGCGCACGCTGTTCAACCGCGAGTTCACCGAGCGCACCCGCGACGGCTCCGCCACGAAGCGCGAAATCGCCAACGCCGACGAGCTCCTCGCCGTGCTCGCCGAGCACTTCGACCTGCCTTTCCCCGCCGGCACCCGCTTCGGCGCCCCCGGCGCCCCTTGGCCGGCCTGACCGGAAATTTGTAACGCAATACGTTTCAAATTTCCGGGCGCCCACAGTCATACTCGTGGGGACCGAGGCATGGTTGCGTGAGGCGCATGCGCGTTTTGTGCAATTTTCGGAGCGCGGTGGACACTTTACCCCGGCCGGATGCACGACAGTTAAGCAAGCATCACCGGTTGTGTCCTTACCCGACTACCCCATCCCGACCGGCTGCAGGCGGCGCTTCGGCGGCGCCCGTGCCCCAGGGACCCGGTGTGGTCAGCACTTAACCCAAACCACATGAACCCGACCAAACCCCGCCTGTTGCCCCGCGCAACCGCCGCGGCGCTGCTGCTCAGCTCCGCCGTCCTGGCCTCCGCCCAGACCACCGCCCCCGACAAGAAGGAAGACGTCGTCACGCTGCCGACGTTCACGATCACCGAGGAGCCGGTTAATCCCTACGTCTCGAAGCAGGCGCTCTCCTCCTCGCGCGTCGCGATGGACCTCCAGGACATCCCGCAGACGGTGTCCGTCGTCACCGCCGACTTCATGCAGGACTCGATGAGCTTCCGCATGCTCGACGCCGCCAAATACGTGACCCCCGTCACCGAGTCCACGCTGCCGACCGGCGGCGACCGCTACACCATCCGCGGCTTCCAGGTCTCGCACGAGTTCGTGGACGGCATGGAGATCTCCGGCGCCGACGGCTACAGCGCCTCGATGATGAGCTACAACATCGACCGCATCGAGATCATCAAGGGCCCCAATGCCATCCTCGTCCCCGGCGGCGCGGCCGGCGGCCAGATGAACCCGATCACCAAGTCGCCCATCATGAAGAACCAGACCAGCTACACGCTGGAACTGGCCCAATACAAGGGCAACTCCTTCAGCTTCGACGTGAACCGCATCGTCTCCGAGGACAAGGGCATCGCCGCCCGCCTCGTCGCCGCGGTCTGGAAGAACGACGGCTACTCCAAGAATTATTTCCGCGACGGCTACATGTTCGCCCCGTCGGTCTCCCTGCAGCTGTCCCCGGCGCACAAGCTCACCTTCAAGGGCGAGCTCATGCGCAACCAGGAGACCAACGGGGTCTTCCTCCCC
This sequence comes from Verrucomicrobiota bacterium, assembly GCA_030916665.1. GTDB lineage: Bacteria > Verrucomicrobiota > Verrucomicrobiia > Opitutales > Opitutaceae > Lacunisphaera. The sequence goes on along the minus strand of JAUPWC010000491.1, from coordinate 784 downwards.
ATCGACCCGAGCGTCGGCAGCGACGACTACGCGATCCTCGCCAAGGGCCTGCCGCGCGACTGGTCGTTTGGTGACGAACAGGACCGCCGCGACCGCGAGACGGAGCGCCTCACCATGGAGCTGCTCTCGGAGCTCGGACAGCATGTCAGCTCCCGCCTGCAGCTGACCGCCAACCACGTCGTCCGCGAGGACCAGGGCACCACCAGCGGCTCGATCAACGGCATCACCATTACCCGCAACCCGACCACCGGCAAATACGAGCCCGGCAAGGTCTGGAGCGTGGACCAGACCGGCGCCGTCGCGATCCCGTCCGTCACCAATGTCGCCCTGCCCGACTCGAGCACCTACGTCTATGGCCGCACCGCCGGCAGCGACCACCTCTACTACAACGAACTGCACCTGCGCAACGACTACGCCATCAAGTTCGAGGGTGAGGGCTGGAAGTCCACCACGATCACCGGACTCGCCGCCAACGCCGTGAAGACGCACTGGAAGAGCTTCCCGGGCTACAACCGCGGCAACGTGGCCAACAACAACCTCAACGCCATCACCTACCCCGCGTGGTCCTTCGCCCCGCCCTCCGCGCCGGCCAGCGGCCAGAACCGCAAGGCCAAGCAGCATGACTACCAGTTCTTCGTCTTCGAGAACCTGAGCCTCCTGCAGGACAAGCTCATCCTCTCCGGCGGCGTGTCGCGCTTCCAGGGCGAGCTGACGCGCGTGGACACCAGCGGCATCCAACCCATGCCTTTCCCGAGCTACAGCCTCACCGATACCGCCAAGAGCT
>JAUPWC010000049.1 GCA_030916665.1 Verrucomicrobiota bacterium | reverse complement strand
GGCGAAGATCAGGCCAAGGCGGAACAGGGAGATCGAGGTGGAGCGGCTTGACCCCAAGACGCTGGCTTGGGGGGCGTGGACCGAGCAACGCGCTGGGGTCAACGCGTTCGACCTTCCTCCATTCTGTATCGATGCCTTTGGCAGAAGTGGAACCGGCGCTCCGCACAGGTTTTTCCCAATCGTGGCGATCAGCCTGCGCTCCGCGCAGGCTCCACCATTCTGGCCGCCAAAACGAAACCGAGAGAGGTTGATCAGCATCGCGACAGGGGGCTCAGCTTTCGTCGGGCAGGCCGATGCGGATGGCGCCGTCGGTGCTGCGGGTGAGGTGCAGGCCCATGCCGTCCGTTTCCTCCAGGAAGGCGAGGAAGCCGTCGAGGTCATCGAGGCTGTAATTGCCGCCCACGCGCCGGAGCGCGGCGGCGTCGGTGGCGGTGAGCGTGCGCCCGTGGTAGCGGGCGAAGCGCGCCAGCGCCTCGCGCAGCGGCGTGTCGGCGAAGACGATCCGGCCCTGGCGCCAGGCGAGGGCGTCGGCGAGCCGGCCGGCGACGAGGGCGGTGATTTCGACGGTGCGGCCCACACTCACGAGCTGATCGCCCCCGCGCAGGTTGCGGGGGGTGCCGGAACCGCCGGGGCGCACCTGCACGGAGCCCTCGCGCACGGTGACCTCGAGACTGGCGGCGGATTCGGTGCGGACGTTGAACTCCGTGCCGGTCACGCGCACCGAGCCGGCGGGCGTCTCGACGAAGAACGGCCGGGCGGGGTCCTTGGCCACGCGGAAGAAGGCTTCGCCGCCCGCGAGCCGCACGCGGCGCTCGGTGGAGGTGAGTTCGACGACGGCGGCGGTCTGCGCGTTCAGCTCGAGGTGCGAGCCGTCGGGCAGAGTGAATTCCTGCCGGGCGGCGACGGCGGTGCCGAGGTTCTGAGAGTGATTCTGTGGCTGGCCGGGCCACAGAAATACCGCGAGGGCTGCGGCCGCCGCGAGCGTCGCGCCGGCCCATGCCGGACGGCGCCACCAGGGAAACGACCGGGCAGCCTTCGATGCGGTGGTGGACTCCGCCAACTCGTCCCTGACCCCTGCAAGCAACGGCAGCTGCTGTTCGAGATCGGCGGAAAACTGGCAATAGGAGGAAAGCAGCGGGCGGTGCGCCGGATCGGCGGCGAGCCAGGCGGCAAGTTCGCGCTGGTCGGCGGCGGACAGCGCGGAGCCGTCGAGGCGGGCGGCCCAGAGCGCGGCCTGTTCGTCGGCGGGGGCGGAGGGAGACGTGGAAGGCTTCATGACGGGGAGGTCCCGGAGCGCGAGGCGGGGGCGGGAGAGTCGGGAGAATGGAGAAGGGAGGAGGGAGAACGGAGGCCGGGAGAACTGGCGGGGTTGGCGAGCGCGGCTTTCAGGAGGCGCAGGGCGCGGGCGTGCTGTTTTTCGACAGTGCTGATGGCGATGCCGAGGCGGTCGGCGATTTCCTGGTGGGAAAGGAGCTCGACCTTGCGGAGGAGCAGGACGGTGCGGCAGCCCTCGGGCAGGGCGGCGATGGCCTGCTCGAGCTGCTGGAGTTCCTGGCGGGCCATGACCTGCTGGGCCACGCCGGGAGTGGCGGAGGGCAGGGCGTCGTCGGCCGGCGGCTCGGCGAGGAAGGGCACGATGCGGCGGCGCTTGAGGCGGTTGAAGGCCAGACGCCGGGCGGTGGTATAAAGGAGGGCCTCGGGTTTCTCCGCCTGCTGCTTCTCGATCACGGGATAGACCCGCAGGTAGGCGTCGTGGGCGACGTCCTGCGCCTCGGCGGAATTGCCGAGGATGCGGGCGAGGTGGTGCCGCAGCGGCGCGAGCGTGCGCCGGTAGAGCCCGGCGAAGGTCCGGTCGTTGGTCGGCGGTTCGGACATGGTTATATCGTGTAACACTTCAAAGACTGATGACAACCGCCGCCGCCAAACCCGCCATCGCGGCCCGCGAAATATCCGGCTGGCCGCTTTCAGCCTTGATCCAGCGGCGACCGCACACCGAGGCCGGGTTTCTTCATGACGTGAAGATAGATTTGGGTCGTGCGGATGTCGGCATGCCCCATCAGTTCCTGAACGGTGCGCAGATCTGTGCCGCCTTCCAAGAGGTGCGTGGCGAAGCAGTGGCGGAAGGTGTGCGGAGTCACACGCTTGTTGAGTCCGGCCTTGGCGGCCGCCTGTTTCACCTGGCGTTGGACCGAGGTGTCGCTCAGGTGGTGCCTCCGGACAATGCCGGTGGCTGGGTCCCGGCTCAAGTCCCGCGCCGGAAAGACCCATTGCCACTGCCAACTGATTCCCGCCTTGGGATACTTCCTGGCCAACCCCTCCGGCAGCCACACCCCGGGCACGTTTGCTTTCCGGTCGGCCTCCCATTGCTCCCGCAGCCGGGCCAGATAAGGCTGAAGGGCCGGCACCAACTTCTCAGGCAGCACCGTCACACGGTCCTTGTCGCCCTTGCCGCCGAGAACTTGGAGGCGCATCCGGGCCAGATCCAGGTGATGCACCCGCAGCCGGAGGAGTTCCATCAATCGCAAGCCCGCGCCGTAGGCGAGCTCCAGCATGAGCAGGGGCGTGCCCTCCAATTGCGCGAACAACGCCTTGCACTCGCCCTGGCTGAGGATCGTCGGCATCCGCCGCCGCGCCGCCCCGTGGATGAAATCCATTTCGCCCAGATCGCGGTGGAGGGCCTCCTGCATGAGGAACACCAGCGCATTGAGCGCCTGCTTTTGCGACGACACGCTCGCCCGGCCCTCGACCGCCAGCGCGCTGAGAAAGGCCGCCACCTCCTCGCCCGACGCCGCATAGGGCGAGCGCGGGGCGATGAACCGGGAAAATCGCACCGCCCATTCGCGATAGGTCTGCTCCGTCCGCCACAGCAGACCTTTTTCGCGCAAAGCGCGGATCAGATCCCGTTCCCAAGGTTCGGCGCCAAGATCACTCGATGCCGGCGGCGGCTCCATCGGCCGGGTGAATTCTCGGGCGGCAAAAACCTCCCCCGCGGGTTTCGGCGAGGTGGCGCGCTCGTGGCCACCATTCGGATTTGGTTCTCTGCTCTCCGACCTCTGGCCGCGAAGTTCAACCCTCCCGGCCTCAATTTTGCTGCGCCCGAACGGTGGACCGGCGTCGGGCTGCGAACGCGCATCAACGGCCCGGCCGGCCTCCGGCTTTTTTCCCTCCCGATAAAACCACCGCAGCGCGTTTCGGGCCTGCCCACCCGCAGCGGCCGAACCGGATGCCTGCTTTTCCCTCCATCCGAGGTAGCGCTTGATCACCTCCACGGTGGCGGCCGACCGGCTCGCCTTGCAGTAGCGTAGAAAGGACAAAATTTCGCGCTGATAGGATGCGCGCAACGACGGGGAGATGGCTGCGTGCGCCAAGACGTTCTTCCAATCTGGAAATGAAATCGGGCCATGCTTCATGATGAAGTGGCCCGATGTAAAAAGTGAGGCTTTTGCACGGCTGCGCAGCAACCTCAAAATGGGGCAAATTTTCTGCGCCTCCTTGATTTTCAGAGACTTTTCTGCTCCCGTTCGCTGCACGGGCCTGTAAAAAGTGAAGTAGTTTCACGAATCTGAATAACACTGTTCGGCAAAAATGAGCGACGCGAAGCGATTCCGTGAGGATTTCGGCAATCGAGTGCCGATGAGCGAGCGTGTTCTCGCCGCGGGCATCTTCATTGGCGCCATCATTCTTGCCTACGACGTCCTACTTTCCGATCGCGCTACTTTTATCGAGCGTCGCGGCATTTTGCGGCGATTGTTCAGTAGCGATTCCCGGGGTGTCGTTGTGCTGCACGGCTGGCCCATCTTCTGGATATTCCTCGTTCTGGTTCTTGTCGGCCTGATTGCGCTGACTTTCCTACTCGATCACTACGACAGGCGGTTCAATGAGCGTTTCTACGTCAGACTGCGTCGAGTGATGTTGGGCGTGACCGCGGCTGTCATGTTGATCGGAACTGTGTCGGCTTATTTCGAAATATGGAGCCGCTGAGGAAAAGGCCGAACCAGTCGCTAGAGCCAACGGCATTGCTTGTCATGCCTCGTGCTGGCGCACGAGTCACGCCAAGCAACGCCGTGGCTCATCTGTAACGATCGGCGAAAGAAAGATGACACCTCGACGCGCATGGACAGTT
>JAUPWC010000490.1 GCA_030916665.1 Verrucomicrobiota bacterium | reverse complement strand
CCGAAGTAGCTGCCGCCGACGACCACCATGTGGTCGGGCACCTCATCCAGATCCTTTACCGACACGTTGTCGGGCGTCTTTGCTGCATCGATGCCCGGTAGCATGGGCGCAGCGTACGGCGTCCGATGCAAAGAGGCGGCACAACATCCTCGAAGATCGTGAGCGGCCGCGCTTTTAGCGCCGCATGGCTGCGGCGCCATTTGTCCTCGAACACTTGGCGGCAATTAGTCCGATTCCGAGGGACAGTTCCCCAACGTCGGTGTTGGCGTCACCTCAAAACACAGCCCTCACGGTCGCCCTCCGGCCGTGTCGTTCCCGTTCCGCCCTGATCTCGAGACTCCAACGTAGCGTCCGCGAGCCCTTCTGCGAGCAGCTGACCGATAGCCGCTCCCAGCACCAGATCGTCGACAACCCCGAAACGATGCAGCCGCGCGCGGCCCTGCCGATCGAACAGCACGACACTCGGCGTGCCAAGAAGGCCCCACTGCGCCATGGTGACAGGCAGCGGCCCCGCCTCGGCGGCTTGGTCGATGCCGATCGGGAATGGCAACCGGTATTCCTGGATGAAAGCCTGCAAGGCCTGTGATCCCATCACCTCGTGATGCTCGAACACCGTGTGCAGCCCGATGACCGTCACTGCCTCGCCCTGAAACGCCTCATGCACACGCAGCGCCTGGGGCAGGCCGTGCGACACACATGCCGGGCACAGCATCTGGAACGCATGGACCAGCACGACGCGCCCCCGCAGATCCCCCAGTTCGACGGGCGTCGGGGTGTTGAACCAGTGCGATGCCCGCCAGCCGGGCAGGCTGGTTGCCTGCCCGGCTGGCGACGCGGTGTCCGCACGCCCCGGCGTTGCAGGCGACGGCATCAGAACTCCCCGTCTTTGATGTAGGGGTGGCTCCACAGGATGGCCTGCAACAGCACGGCCTTCACCCACGCCGCGTGCATCTTCTCGACGTCCGCCGCTGAGGCCCCCTTCTTGGCCAGGAAAGGCTTCAGCGTCGTGGTGATGGGGATGGTCAGCGCCGGCAGGTAGCGAAAGTCCACTTGTGCGGGTCCATGGGCACCGTCGGTCTTGTTCTTCTTGACCCGGTTGTGGCGCAGGCCGATCTCGTACTGCCAGTCCAGCCAGGCCTGGTCGTACTTCGCGTCGGCGGTGTCCAGGATCCACAGCGCAAAACGCTTGCGGACGGCGGCCAGGTAGGCGCCGTCCGGCTGGCCGCTGCGCGTGTCGCCGAAGAACACCACCAGCTCGGGCGTCGAGGCCACGAAGCCGTACCAGACATCGAGGATGGCCTCGGTCTGGTCGGCGAGGATGGCCCGGCTCTGGCGCAGCGCTGCCACGTCGTCGGCGCCGAACAGCATCGACTTCTGCAGCGCCGCCAGGTCGGCCATCGAGTACGGCGCACGGGCCAGTGTCGACTGGCCCAGCGCGTAGCCGGGTGCACGGCCTTGCGGCGCTGCCGCGCCGGCATCCGCCACCACACCGAGCGTGGTGGCGGCAAGCAGCAGTTTCAGCATCTTCATGAACAACTCCTGGTGTCTTGGGTTGGAACGGGTCCGCCGACCCGGATGTGATTGCGCAACGTCCCCAGTGTGTCCTCATCATCTGTACCATGGATGCTGTGGAGTACTCAAAACACCATCCATCGTTCAAACCGGAGGCAGCGACCCTGCCCCCCGCCATTGATCGACTTTCCGGTCTGCTGGATCGTTTCCGCGTCCGGGCCCACCTGTTCCATGCCGGCGCCCTGTGCGGCACGACCGCCTTCGACGCGAAGCCGGGCCGCGCCTTCCTGCATGTGCTGCGCCGGGGCGAGCTGGTGGTGACGCACGGCAATGTCAAAGGCCTGAAACGCCGCGTCGTCGTGAACGAGCCGACGCTGATGCTCTACCCCCGGCCGGTGGCGCACACCTTCCACAACCCGCCGCGCGACGGATCGGATTTCACGTGTGCCACCCTCGACTTCGATGGTGGCGAGCACAACCCGCTGGTGGTGGCGCTGCCAGCTCTGGTGCTCGTCCCGCTGGATCAGGTCGATGGCCTGCAGCCCGCGCTCGACCTGCTGTTCGCCGAGACCGACCGCGTGCGCTGCGGCTCGCGACTGCTGGCCGACCGCTTGTTCGAGGTCGTGCTGATCCAACTGCTGCGCTGGCTGATCGACCACCCGGGTGCGAGCGGCGTCGGCAGCGGCCTCATCACAGGGCTGGCTGATCCCCGTCTGGCCAGGCTGCTCGTCGCGCTGCACGCGGCGCCCGCCGAGGCGTGGCCGCTGGAGCGCATGGCGGTGCAGGCCGGCATGTCGCGCACGGCGTTTGCAGTGACCTTCAAGCAGGCCACCGGCGCCACGCCAGCGGGCTACCTCGCCGACTGGCGACTGACCCTGGCCATGTCCGAGCTGCGCGCGGGCGGATTGCTCAAGGCCGTGGCCGACGCGGTGGGGTACGGCAGCGCCACGGCGCTGTCCAAAGCCTTCAAGCAGCGCTACGGTGTGGCGCCGCGAGACTGGCGCAAGGCGGACCAGGGGCAGCACGAGACCTGACCAGGGCCCAAGGCTGCGTCGGCCTTGACGGACCCCGCCCCACCCCGATGCAGGCCAGCCCCGCAAATACCACGCCGGCCGCCACGGCCCGCTGCTGCCACCGCGTGCGCTGGCGAAACACGACCAGCGACATGGCGGTCGCCAGCACGATGTACGCATTGGTGTCGGCCACCACCTCGGCTGCGGAAAGCGTGCGCATGGCCTCGATGACCAGGGCATCGGCCACGGCGACGCTGAAGTAGCCGACGACGCCGATGGCGGTGCCGATCCACGCTAGTGCGCCCGGCACCTCCCCGAAGGCGGGACCCATGCAGCAGATGCCGCATAGTCGTATAGTGGTAAGTATTCAATGACTTACTAACGACGCTCGGGACCCCCTCATGCAGATCCGGCTCTCCACCGAAGAACGCCAGGCAGAGATCGTGGCTGCGGCGCTGCGCCTGGCGCGCGAGTCGAGCCCGGCCTTGATCACCACCAGCGACATCGCAGCGGCCATCGGCGTCACGCAGGGTGCCGTCTTCAAGCACTTTCCCACCAAGGACGCCATCTGGCTGGCGGCCATGCGCTGGGTGCGCGAGACCCTGCTGCAAACGCTGCAGACCGCCGCGGACGACGCGGTCACGCCCCTGGACGCGCTGTCTGCGATGTTCCACGCGCATGTCGAGTTCGTCATCGCCCACCCGGGCGTGCCCCGCTTCATCTTCCATGAGCTCCAGCAACCTGCCGACTCCGCGGCCAAGAGCGAGGTACGCGCCGTGCTCCAGGGTTACCGCAAGCTGCTCGTCGGTCAGTTGAATCTGTCGATCCAGAGCAAGCTGGTCAGCCCCGAACTGGACGCCGAAGCCGCTGCGACGAGTTTCATCGGCCTGATCCAGGGGCTGGTCATGCAATCGATGCTGACTGGGCGCACGGCTGCGATGCGCCAGCAGTCGGATGCCCTCTACGCCCTTTACCGGCGCAGCCTCGGGGAAGCCTCATGAAACTCTCCTCCATCGGCATCCGCCGAGTCGTCCTTGGGCTCCTGGGCGTCCTGCTGCTGGCCGCGTTGGCCTTCGTGGTCATGCGGTCGGGGCCGCTGGCGCCGACGCGCGTCACGGTCGTGCAAGCAGCCGAAGGCCGCCTCACGCCTGCTCTGTTCGGCATCGGCACGGTCGAGGCAAGGCGCAGCTACCTGATCGGTCCAACGGTGGCCGGCCGTGTGCGCGCCGTGACCGTGGACGTCGGCAGCCTCGTCAAGGCGGGCCAGTTGCTGGCCGAGATGGATCCGGTCGACCTGGACGAGCGCACGGCGGCGCTCGACGCCGCAGTGGCGCGTGCCGGCAGCGCCATGGCTGGCGCGGATGCCCAGCGCCGCGATGCCCTGGCACGCCAGGCGCTGGCGGCCGTCAACGCGCGCCGCACGGTCGAGTTGGGCCAACAGAACTTCATCAGCGCCAATGCCGTCGAGGCCCGGTTGCAGGAGCAGGCGTCGGCCGACGCGGTTGTCACCGCGGCCACTGCCAACGTGGCTGCGGCCCGACAGGATCAACAGCGCCTGGCGGCCGAGCGGGCTGGACTGCGCCAGCAGCGCGCCAACGTGCGCCTGCTGGCCCCTGCCGACGGCGTGGTGATCAGCCGCGATGCCGAACCCGGGTCGACCGTGGTGGCCGGGCAGGCCGTGCTGCGGGTGATCCAGCCGTCGTCCCTGTGGGTCAAGGTGCGGCTGGACCAGGCCCGCTCGGCCGGGCTGACGGTGGGTCTGCCGGCACAGGTGGTGCTGCGTTCGAACCCCGGGCGCGCCGTGGCCGGAAAGGTCGCGCGCGTCGAAACCATCAGCGACAGCGTGACTGAAGAGCGCGTCGCCCAGGTCAGCTTCGACCAGGCACCCAGCGACCTGTCGGTGGGCGAACTGGCCGAGGTGACGCTGTCCCTGCCGCCGACCGCCAACGCCGTGCTGCTGCCCAATGCGGCCATCAGGCGGCTGCAGGCGCAGATCGGCGTATGGACGCTCGACGGCGGCGACCTGCGCTTCGCGCCGGTGCGCACTGGCCTGACCAGCCTGGATGGCCAGGTGCAGATCCTGGAGGGCGTCAAACCCGGCACGACGGTCATCGTGTACAGCGAAAAGGACATCGGCGCGCGCAGCCGCATCACGGTGGTCGAGACGCTGGCGGGGCAACAGCCGTGATCAGCCTGGCCGGCCGCGACATCCTGCATTCGTGGGGCAAGTTCGTGCTGACCGGCATGGGCCTGGGCCTGTTGATCGGCGTGACGCTGACCATGGCCGGCGTCTACCGCGGCATGGTCGACGACGCGCGCGCCCTGCTGAACAACAGCGGTGCCGATCTCTGGGTGGTCCAGCAAGGCACCCAGGGCCCGTACGCGGAATCGTCCAGCCTGCGCGACGACACGGTGCGCAGCGTGCTCGGGCTGCCCGGGGTGGCACGCGCTGCCAACGTCACCTACCTGACGATGCAGGTACGTCGCGCATCGGCGGGTGATGGTGCGCCCAGCAGCGACAACGACGACGTGCGCGCCATGGTGGTCGGCTTCGAGCCCGGGCAACCGGGCGAACCAGGCTACCTGGTGGCGGGCCGGCACGTCACCCGCAGCCACTACGAAGCAGTGGCCGACGTTCGCACGGGCTTTGCCCTGGGCGAACGCATCCGCATCCGCCGCCACGGCTACACCGTGGTCGGCTTGACGCGACGGATGGTCTCGTCCGGCGGCGACCCGATGGTCTTCATCCCGCTGAAGGACGCACAGGAAGCGCAGTTCCTGAAGGACAACGACGCCATCGTCAACGAGCGCGCCCGCACCGCGGCCAACCCGAACCTGAACCGACCGGGTGTGCCAGGGCTGCTGGAGGCCATCCAGGCCTCGCAGGCGAACAACCGCAATGTGAACGCCATCCTGGTGCAAGTGCAGCCCGGCATGGATGCCGGCTTGTCGGCCGACATCGTGGCTGAGACCGTGCGCCGCTGGAAGCACCTGGAGGCCTACACCCGCACGCAGATGGAAGAGATCCTGGTGGCCAAGCTGATCGCCACGTCGGCGAAACAGATCGGCATGTTCCTGGTGATCCTGGCCATCGTCAGCGCGGCCATCGT
>JAUPWC010000489.1 GCA_030916665.1 Verrucomicrobiota bacterium | reverse complement strand
TCATCCTGAGCCGTGCGAAGGATCCAAGGGAAGCTTCGCCAACCACCTCCGCTTCGTTGCTCCGCTTGGATCCTTCGCGCAGCTCAGGATGACAAACAGAAGAGTTGATTGGCAGCGGAGCGAATAACCCAGAGGGTTGCGCCCGTTCATGGTCGTTCCGGATCGTCCTTGTCACCGATTTCCTTCTTCCGCTCCCCGCCTTCCTTCCTCCTTCTAAATTCTTCCCTCCGCCTTCGCTCCGACCCATGCCCCTCACCCCCGGACGCCGCCGCCTGCTCCTCGCGCTCTTCACGCTCGCGAGCGCCGCGTTGCTGCTGTGCGGCGTTGAACTGGCGCTGCGCCTGGCCGGCTTCGGGCACTCGCCGCATTTTTTCCGGAAGGCGAGAACCGCCGACGGCGAACTCGTCTGGCGCGAGAACCGCAACTTCACCGCCCCGTTCTTCGGCGAAGCCCTCGTGCGCCGCCCGCAGCCCGTGCGGCTGCCGCTGAAGAAGGCGCCCGGCACATATCGCATCTTCATCCTCGGCAGCTCCGCCGCCATGGGCGATCCCGAGCCGGCCTTCTCGCTCGCCCGCGTGCTTGAGGTGCAGCTGCGCGCGGCTTACCCGACGGTCCGCTTCGAGGTCGTCAACGCCGCCGTCACCGCGATCAACTCCCATCTCGTGCGCGGCATCGCCGCCGACTGCGCGCAGCTCGAGCCCGATCTCTTCATTGTCTATGAAGGCCACAACGAGGTCATCGGCCCCTTCGGCCCCACGGGCGTCTTCACGCCGTTCCTGAAAAGTGAAACCGCCGTGCGCGCGTTCGTCTGGCTCAAGGGCACCCGCCTCGCCCAGCTCGCCGCCCGCCTCGGCCGCCGGAGCGACGCTCCCGCGGGCTGGGGCGGCATGGAGATGTTCCTGCAGCAGCAGATCCGCGCCGACGACCCGCGCCTCGACACCGTGCGTGCGCATTTCCAGGCCAACCTCCGCGCCATCATCATCGATTCGGGTCAAGCCGTGGGCGCCAAGACCCTCCTCTGCACCGTCGCCACCAACCAGCGCGACTTCGCCCCCTTCCTTTCCGCCGACGGCGAAGCCGAGCGCGTCTATCAGCAGGCCAAGCTCGCCCTCGACGCCGGCCGCGACGACGAAGCCCGCGACCTCTTCCAGCGCGCCCTCGACCTCGACACCCTGCGCTTCCGCACCGACTCGCGCCTCAACCAAGTCATCCGCGCCCTCCCGGGCAAAGTTCGTATTACGAACTTTCCTTCGTCTTTCTCAGAGGAAACAGCCAAACCCAAAGTTCGTAATACGAACTTTGGCGGGATTGAGGTCGTGGACCTTGCGGCAGCGCTCGCAGCGAAGAGCCCGCACGGCATCCTTGGGAACGAATATCTCTACGAACATGTTCATCTCACGCTGCGCGGCACACATGAGGCGGCACTCGCGCTGCTGCCGTCTGTTGCGGCCGACCTTGCGGCGCGCGGCCTTGTGACCGCGCCCGCCGCCGCCTCGCTCCCCCTCGATCTGGTTGGCCGGCATCTCGGCTACAACACGCACGAGCAGGCCATGATCACGCTGGAGCTGGTGAACCGTTTCTCGAAGCCGCCCTTCACCGGCCAGAGCGACCATGCCGCGCGCCTCGCCGCGTGGCAGCGGCGCGCCGACGCCGCGCAGGCGTTGCTCGCCCGGCCCGACGCCACCGACGCCCTGCGCGAACTCGGCCGCCTCGCCGTCGCCGCCTCGCCCGACGACTGGCTGCTCGCCCGCAACACCGGCGCGATGCTCGTCGCCCGCCAGCAGCCCGCCGAAGCCCTGCCGCTCCTCCAACGCGCCGCCGCCTGGATCGACGACGACGTGGACACCCTCGTCGCCCTCGGCTGGGCCCACCACGCGCTCGGCCACACCGCCGAGGCCGAAACCGCCTTCGCCAAGGCCCGCGCCCTCGAGCCCCGCTATCCCAACCTGCAGAAAGCTGAAACTGAATAGCCGACCCATGTCCCATCACCTCGCCCAGATCAATATTGCCCTCGCCCGGGCGCCGCTCGACAGCGAAGTCATGCGCGACTTCACGAACGCCATCGCGGAGATGAATGCCCTCGCCGAGGCGAGCCAGGGCTTTGTCTGGCGGTTCAAGGAGGAGAACGGCAACGCGACGTCCGTCCGCGCGTTTCCTGATCCGCGGATGATCGTGAACCTGTCGGTGTGGCGGGATGTGGCGGCGCTGAAGGACTACGCCTTCCGCTCCATGCACGGCCGCTTCTTCGCGCGCCGCGCCGAATGGTTCGAGCCGATGGCGACGCCGCATCTCGCGCTGTGGTGGATTCCCGCCGGCACGCTCCCCACGCTCGACGATGCCAAGGCCCGCCTGCAGCTCCTGCACGAGCGCGGCGAAACCGCCGAAGCCTTCACGTTCCGTTCGCCGTTCCCTGCGCCCAGCCAAGACCTGTCTTCAAATTCATCAACCTCACGAAACCCGTCGTCCTGAACGAAGTGAAGGATCCAAGATTATGTTCGCTGGCGGTTATGCGGCTGGATCCTTCGCCCGGCTCAGGATGACGACATGAACCTTCTTTGCCGGTCGCACCCCGGAAAGCTCCGGTCGCATTCTCGGATTCCGAGGGATGAACCGGGCTTGAATGCACACCCCGTGCTTCACCGCGGCGTGCAGAACACCTGCACGGCATAGACCTGTTCGTGGCGGGCGACGGGACTCCGGATCGGGCGGGCGGCACAGCCGAGGGACGTGAACTCCGGGTTCACGAGGTTGGCGCGGTGGCCGGGGGAGTTCATCCACGCGCGCACGACTTTGTCGGCGAAGGCCGCGTAACTCTGCAATTGCACGGGCTGCTTGTTGTCCACGCGGTAGAACTCGTTGTGTCCGCCGCGCAGGCGCACGCCGACCTCGGTGACGCCTGGCGGCAGGTCGAGCAGGCTCTGCTGCGCGATGTTTTCCGCCACCGCGCGGTAGTCCACGCCGGAGGCGCGCACGCGGTCGGCCGGCGTGGCCGTGAGCGGCAGCGGGTTCTCGTGCGTGAGTTTGCCCTGCAGAATGCCGATGGTCGCCTTCTGCGTCGCGGCGCGGTCGAGCGCGGGCAGGTGCGCGAAGGGCGCAAGCCCGAGCTGCCCGCGCACACGGTTGGTCGCGTGGAAGATCGCCGCGGCCATCAGGTCGGTGTCGAAGTCGCCGAAGTCAACGCGCTCCTGCACCGCGGGCAACGCCGCGAAGTCCTCCGGCTTCATCGCCTGCCACTCGGCGGCGGCAGCGCGAACGGCGAACAGAAGCAGGAAAAGCAAAAGGGTTGGTGAGACGGATTTCACGGATGCACACGGATGGAAAAGACCGCTCTGCCGCACAGGTTCGGCGGGCTGCTTCCACACTCTGGGTGTTCCTTTCGTGTCTTGGGTGTGTTTCGTGGTGACCCAACCTCTCTCACCCCGCCGCCATGATCTCGTCGTAGGCGACGCCGAGGTTGCCGGGGAGGCGGTTGCCGCGGCCCGGCGGCTGATGGAAATCTGGAAAACCTGGGAGGTTTTCCAGCTTCTGGATCTCCTCCTTGCTCTTGCCCGCATTGATCTCCGCCTCGACGTGCGCCAACAGCCCCGAGAGGTAGTCGCGGAACACCAGCAGGTCGGCCGGTGTGCCGGTGACGCCGAACTTCGGATTGCCGTGGCCGAAGAGGTAGATCGCGTCGGGCGGGTAGTCCTTCGCCACCTTTTCGAGCAGCCCGACCCAGCCGCGGATGCTGGCGCCGCCGGGGCGGTCGATCACCGGGTAGAGGCGGTTGAACATCAGGTCGCCCATGTGGACGATGTTGGCCTGTTCAAACAGCACCACGATGTCGCCGCGGGTGTGCGCCGGGCCGAAAAACTTCGCGCTGATCGACTCGTCGCCAAAGCCCTGCCGGTAGCCGTCGGTGAAGCCCAGCGTCGGCAGCAGCGCGGGGTCGAGGGTGCGCTTGTCGGCCTCGGCCCGCGCGCGCATGAGCTCGGAGACGTTCGCGTGGGCGATGATCTGCTTCGCCGCGGGGCGGAGCACGGCGTTGCCGCCGGTGTGGTCGCCGTGGTGGTGGGTGTTGATCACGGCGTCGATCTGACGTCCCTCGCGGCTGGGCAGATCGCGCAGGAGAATGGTCGCCGTCTGGGGAAACTGTGTGTCCACGACCGCCAAGGCGTCGCGGTTCGACAACCAGCCGACGGTGCCACCCTGGCCGGTGAACAGGCCGACGTTGCGGCGGAGGAGCTTGAACTCGGTCACCGGCGGCGGCGGGGCCACGGGGACGGACGGGGCGGCGGGCGGGGTCTGGCCCGAAAGGCGGCCGCCGCCCAGCAGGGCGAGGGAGGCGGCTGCGCCGGAACGAATTAGAAAATCGCGGCGGTTCATGCGCCGAGTCTAGCCAGCCGGCCCGCACCCGCCAGTGATTTTTCCTGTAACCGGGGGCGGCCCGCCCGGTTATTCCCCCTGCACACCGCCATGATCCCTTTCCATGTCCCTCGCCACGGTCACCCAATTCCGAGTTCCCTCCGACGCCGCACCGGCTAGCCTGCCTGACGCCGTGGACGCCGCCAACGACCATGAACTCATGATTGCCGTGCGCGCCGGGGAGATCCGGAAGCTCGGCGACCTCTTCGAGCGCCATCACCGCCCGCTCTACGGATTCTTCGTGCGCCTCACCAACCAGCCGGCGGTGAGCGAGGACCTCGTGCAGATCGTCTTCTACCGCATCCTCAAATACCGGCACACCTACCGCGACGAGGGCAAGTTCTCCGCCTGGATCTACCACCTCGCCCGCAAGGTCGCCGCCGACCACTTCCGCAAGCACGCCCGCACCCCCACGCCCGCCGACCCGGCCGACTTCCACGACGAACCCGACCACGCCGCCGCGCCCGATTCCCAGGCCGGCACTTCGGACGACCTCGCGCTCATGCGCCGCGCGCTCGCCCGCCTCCCCGAGGATCACCGCGAGGTCCTCGTGCTCTCCCGCCTCCAACACCTCAGCCACCAGGAAATCGCCCGCCTCCTCGAATGCTCGGTCGGCGCCGTGAAGGTCCGCGCCCACCGCGCCCTCAAGGAGCTCCGCGAGGTCTATTTCAAGATCCGCAAGGAACAGGCCGCGTGAGCGGCCCGAAGTAACAAGTGACAAGGATCAAGTAACAGGAAGCCCCCAGACTCGGGACGCCAGAGCCCAGACCCTAAATCCCAGACCCCCTTTCCCTCCCATGAACTGCCAACGCGTCCAGGACAACTTCATCGACTACCAGGACGGATCCCTGCCGCCCGATGAATCCGCCACGCTCCGCGCCCACCTCGCCTCGTGCCCGACCTGCCAGCGCGAGTGGTCCGCCCTCCAGGAGATGACCCGCAAGCTCGACGCCCTGCCTGCCGCCGAGGAACCCAGCCCGCGCCTGCGCGAGCAGTTCTACGCCATGCTCGAAACGCACCAGCAGGAGGCCGACAGCGTCAGCCCCTTCGCCCTCGCCCGCAGCCGCCTCGACCGTTTTTTTGCCGCGCTCCTGCCGTCCACGCCGCCGCTGCAATTCGCCGGCGCGGTCGCGGTGCTCGCGCTCGGGCTCTTCGTCGGCGCCCGTTTCTACCAGACGCCGGCCGTCGTGCCCGCTCCGACGACAACCCCCACGACCTCGACCGCCGATGCCGAGCGCCTCGCCAAACTTGAGAAGGAGCTCGCCGACCAGAAGGCCCAGATGAACGACATGGGCAGCCTCGTCGCCGCCTCGCTCCTTCAGCAGAAATCCACCAGCGAGCGCCTCCAGACCGTGCTCGCCACCATGGACCTCAAGAGTCCCGACCGCCGCGTGCTCACCGACCTCGTCGGCGCCCTCGCCCTCGACCCCTCGGTCAACGTCCGCCTCTCCGCCGTCGAGGCCCTCGCCCAGCACGCCGACCAGGAGGTCGTCCGCCAGGGCCTGCTCGCCAGCCTCCCGCGCGAATCCTCGCCGCTCGTCCAGGTCGCCATGATCGAGCTCCTCACCTCCGTCCGCGAATCCGCCGCCGCCCCGCTCTTCGAACAGCTCAGCCGCGACGAGGCCGCCGACAAGTCGGTCCGCGAATCCGCCCGCCGCGGTCTGGCCGTCCTCCGCACCCCTTCACCCGCTGACAATTTCAACAACAACAACCCGTCTAATCCCAACGTCTCATGAATTCCCGATTCCTTCCCCGTCTCGCCGGCCTGCTGGCCGCTGCGACGCTCCTCCTGAATCCCGCCGTCCGCGCCGCGGACGAGGATCACGAAACCGACAGCGCCACCGCGCGCGTCAAGTTCACCGACCAGGGCGTCCCCGGCACGCTCAAGCTCAGCATCCCGTGGGCCGAACTCCACATCACCGGCACCGACGGCAACGAGATCGTCGTCACCTCCTCGCTCGACCAGAAGGGCCGCGCCGAGGTGGATGACGAGGGCTTCCGCCGCCTCGACGAGGACGTGACCTTCGAACTCGTCGAGAAGGACAACGTCGCCGTCGTCACCGTGGCCGGCGACAACGCCTGGGCCTCCCACGGCGCCGAGTTCACGATCAAGGTCCCCCGCAACACCAACCTCGTCCTCCGCACCTCCCTCGGCGGCGAAATCCTGGTGGACGGTGTCGAGGGCGACCTCGACATCAACAGCATGAACGGCGAGGTCACGCTCCGCGACATCGCCAGCTCCGCGGTGGTCAACACCCTCAACGGCGAGATCAGCGCCAGCTTCAAGCGCGCCCCGGTCAAGCCCGTCTCCCTCTCCACTCTCAACGGCGAGATCGACGTGCGCCTGCCCGCCGACACCCAGGCCAACCTCCGCATGCGCACCCACAACGGGTCCATCC
Source organism: Verrucomicrobiota bacterium (assembly GCA_030916665.1). Lineage (GTDB taxonomy): Bacteria > Verrucomicrobiota > Verrucomicrobiia > Opitutales > Opitutaceae > Lacunisphaera. The sequence goes on along the minus strand of JAUPWC010000489.1, from coordinate 1,984 downwards.
GCACGAACTTCCCCGACAAGCTGCTCCAGACCAAGACCGAGAAGGCCACCGGCCCGGTCGCGGCCCAAGAGGAGGCTACCAGCGACCTCCAACGCGAAATGTCCCGCGAACAGGCCCGGATGAACAAGGAAGCCGCCCGCGTCCGGCGCGATGTCGCCAGGGCTACCGCCGATGCCGCCAAGGCGGCCATCGAAGCCAGCCGGGACGCCATCGCGGCCGCCGTCGAAGCCTCGGTTGAAGCCGCGGTCTCGGTGAACGTGGATGGGGTCGCTCCCGTTCCGCCGGTCGCCCCGGTCCCGCCCATCCCCCCGTTGCCCAACTTCGGCGGCAAATCCATCGTCGGCGCCCTCAACGGCGGCGGGGTGGATATCAAGCTGACCTCGATGAACGGCACCATCACCCTCCGCCAGGCCAAGTAGGCTGCCCACCCGACCACCGCCCTTTAAACCGGTCCCCGCGTGGGACCGGTTTTTTCGTCTGCCCCATCCACTCGGCGGGGCCAATCCTCCGGATGGAGGGGCGCGCCCTGTGCGCCCCCGCGAACGAGCGCTTGCCTCGCAATGGGCGCAGACAAGCCGCACCCCTCCATTTCCGAGCCCGTCCATCACCGCCGACCTCTCTAAAAAGCAAACCGCTGGTCTTATTTGCAGTTGCGTGGCGCCAACGCGCGCCCCACCGTCCGCCGAGCCGGGCCGGTCAGCAAAGGCTTGGCATTTGCTTAACCACACTGATGCCGGACTTCTCCGCTTTAACACTCAGCCTCCTGATTGCGGCCATTATTGGCGGCCTATTGCATCTGCTTCGCCAAAATTTCGTCCCCGCCGCCGCCTTCGCCGCCGGAACACGGCGCGCCGACGATCTCCGCCTCTGCCTCAAGCCGCCCGGCGCTTCGCCGGCCGCCGCCCCCCACGCTTCCAGCGCCACACCCTTTCCCCCGCGGGCCAAGGGTGAACTGATCCTCCTCGTGGACGACGAGGCCAGCGTGCGCAACCTGCTCACGACCGTGCTGCTCAACCACGGTTACGAGGTCATCACCGCCCGCGACGGCGCCGAGGGCGTCACGGTCTTCAGGGAGAACCGGGACCGCGTCGCGCTGGTCATCACCGACATTTTCATGCCGAAGAGCAACGGACGGAACTTCGTGGACCTCATCCGCCCGCTGCGCCCCGACATCCGCGTGCTGTTCATGAGCGGTCTCGAAGCCAACGGCTCCGGCCGCGATCCGGGGCGCAAGACCTCCCAGGACCCCTTTCTCCTGAAACCCTTCAAGCCGGCCTCCCTGTTGAACACCATCCACCAGGTGCTGTATCCGGACTCCGCCAAGGCCTGAGGTTTTCCGCATGTCCGTCGAACCGGAGCCGCCGGAACCGCCCAGCCTGCCGGTGCAGGATGCCGTCGCCGCCGACCAGGCCGCCGCCCACACCACGGAAAGCCACGACCACCACGGACCGTTCCACACCCATTGCGAGAACTGCGGCACCAAGCTCGAGGGCCCGTGGTGCCACAAGTGCGGCCAGCACGACTTCGAGTTCCACCGCTCCTTCTGGCATGTGTTCATGGAGGCGCTGGAAACGCTGTTCCATTTCGAGGGAAAATTCTTCCGCAACATCGTCACGCTGCTCTTCCGGCCCGGTGTGCTGACCGCCGACTTCAACGCCGGCAAGCGCGCCACGCAGATGCCGCCGTTCCGGCTCTATATTTTTGTGAGCTTCATTTTCTTCCTGCTGATTTTCCTCGGCGAGAAGGAGGACAACTTTGTGCGCGAGACCAAGGGCAAGCCGCATCAGGGCTTCTCCATCGACGGGGCGCCGGTCGTGCTGGGCCTGGACGATCCTGCCTCGCCCGAAAAGGAGCACACGCCCACGCCCGGGGAACCACGCCTCGTGGACCAGGTGCGCACGCTGGCGGAACAGGTGCAGACCGGGCAGACCGAGACCCTGAAGAAAAACAAGCAGGGCAAGCCGGCCGGCGAAGCATCGGCGTT
>JAUPWC010000488.1 GCA_030916665.1 Verrucomicrobiota bacterium | reverse complement strand
CACGTAGAGCCGACGCTGGATGACCTGTTGCAACGCGGTCGGCAGATTCTCCAGACCCTCCGCGTGCCCGTCATAAAGCCCGTCGTAGCGAATACTGCGCAAGAGATCGAAGGTGCGGGCGTCCTTGCGCGACGTGAGCACGAGGATTGGGAGCGCCGTTTCGATGAACGGCTCCAGGTGCTCCAATCCATCCATGTCGTCGATCTTCACGCCGGTGATGAACAGGTCCGGCACCCGTGCCTGGATGGAATCGAGCGCGTCGAACCCGAGCTGAAACACCTGCACGTCGGCGTTCCGCCAGAGGTCTTTGATGTGGCGGCTGATCAGCTCACCGTAAAGTTTATCGCCCTTCAGAACCACGATGCGTGGCGTGGCGGTTTTGGGCAGCATGGCTATGAGGCGGCAGGGTTCAGGTGCAGTTTCATTCCATCCGAATGCGGCAGCAGACGGCCTGAGCCGTCGCCCCCGCGCAGTAACTCGCGCGCGAGCGCGTTCCGAACCAGAAGCTCGGCGGCATCACGCATCGGCCTGGCCCCAAGCCGCTCGTGATACCCGCGACTAACGACAATTCCTTGCACGGATGGTTCCGAGGAAACCCGATAGCCAAGCCCGGCCAACGTCCGGCACTCCTTTTCTACCAGACCAGCGGCGATGGCACACTGCGCCTCGTAGTCGAGTTTGTTGAACACGACCGTCAGCGTGATGCGGGCGAAGATTTCCGGCCGCAGTTCCCGCTGCGCATCCTGCCGCACGAGGCGCTCCATCGTCTCATACTTCGACTTGCGGAGCGTCATGATGCGCTGCGCACCAATGTTGCTCGTGAGCACCATATACCACGCCGAGAAATCCAGCACACGGTTCCGACCCGTCGTCAGGCGGGCTGCGTCCAGCAACTGAAGGAGCACGTCCAAGACCCGCGGATGCGCCTTCTCGATTTCATCGAAGAGCAGCGTGCCGCAGCCGGCGCACGCATCAAACCCCTCCGCGATCCGGCCCGGCTCATCGGCGGTCCCGAGCAACAACCCGAGGCGATCCGCCGTCTGGTATTCCGACATGTCGAGCCGGACGACACGATCCGGGCCAAGCAGGTCTTCCGTGAAGCGCAGCGTCAGCTCCGTCTTGCCGACGCCGGTCGGCCCGAGAAACAGGAAGCTCGCTTTCGGTCGGCCAGGAACGGTAAGGCCAAGCTCACCGTGTTGCAGCCGCTCGGCGACCAAATCGATAGCCACATCCTGTCCCGTGAGCACCGCCTTGAGGCGATCCGGCAAGGTCCGGAGTTTTTCGAGGCGTTCGGCGGCGATGCTCATGACGCGCCCTCACCATTTTGCTTCCGTGGGAGCCGTGGCATTCGCCGCCACCGGTTCCGACGCGGCAGGCGGCACCCCGGAGCGCAGGCGGCTGCGGTCAGCCTCCAGTTGCTCGCGAAGCTTCGCCGCTTCCGTGCTCTGGCCCACCAATTGCGCATACTGAGCCTGCATCCGGCGCTCTGTTTCGGACATCGAGGACTGCATCGCACGCAGCTCCGCCGTGATGGCCTTTTGCGTGGCAAGTTCCGCCGCGAGTTCGGCGTCGCCGGAAAGCGGAGCATGACTCGCCGGGGCAAAGGCCGTGCGCGGCACGGTCCCCATGTCTTCGGTGGCGTTCGCCGGCACGATGGTGCGGCGATATACGGCGTGCGCTTCATGGCGAATCGAGGGGCTCGCCGCCTCGCGATAACCGCGCACATCATAACGCGTCTCGACCGCTTTGGTCGGAACGACGGCGGCCACGGGCGCGACCGGGGGCTGGATCGCGACGGGCTGCCTGGTCGCGCAACCGGCGAAAAGAACCGCGGGAAGAATATACCATAGGGTTCGCATAGTAGTTATCCTTGTGATGGGTTTTGAGGAGCTGGCCGAGGAGCCACGGGTTCAGGCGGCGCGGGCTGAGGTGATTTCACTCCCGCCACGCTCGCTTTCTGCGGATCGACCGACTCGAGAACGTAAACGTAGAATTCCTTACCGGCCGCCACGCGGACGAAGTAGCCGTTTTCCTCAATGTCCTTCAGCGTGCGCTTCGCGTAGAGATCGAACACGTCGCCCACGCCTTCACGCACACCGTTGGAGACCGAGCCGGTGATGGTCGTCCCCAAGGCGGTCTGCGTCCGGTCCTGCGTGCCGCGCGCGAAACCGCTGAGCGCGGCGGACGCCAGCACCTTCAATTCCTGCAAGTCATCCGTCGCCATCAGACGGCCTTTGATGCCGCCCGAACCATCGGTGATTCCGTAGCCGTCAATGTCGTGTTCGTATTCGCGATCCAATGCCACGCCGTTGAACGCCAGCTCGCGGCCATCCTGCCAGACGAAACGCCAGGTGCCGGATGCGTTCACGCGGTCGCGCAGCCGACCCGCGCGCGCCGTGCCATGCACGAGCGTGTTGGCCGGAATGACCTTCTTGCCGTTCTGCCAAACGTCTTCGAGCAGCACCGCGATGACCGGCGTCTCCAGATTCGCGCTGTCGATCGTGTTCACGAGTTTGCACTTCAAGAGCGTGCCGAACGGCATGAACTTCTCTGGCGGTGGCGGAACCGCGCGCTCCGACCGCACCGGCGGCGCTTCATACGAGGCAAGCAATGAGGCGTAGCGAATCTTGCGCGGTTTTGGCTCTGCGGCCGGCGTCGCCGTGTGCGGTTTCTGGCCCGCCGCGCCCGTGGCCACGGGTGCAGCCGGACGGAAGGGCACAATACCGCCGGCGGTGGTGGGCTCGCCTGTCTGGGCGACTACCTGCGGACGCGCTTGCTGTGGCAACCCGCTTTCGAGGCCTTGATCCAACGGCACCCGCACCTGACCGAGTTCGACCTTCTTCGTGCTCTGCGCCGCGAGCTTCGCCGCCTCGCGTTCCTGCGATTGCTGGCGACCGTAAATCGCCAGACCGGAGAACAGCACGACGACGAACACGATGAACAACCCGAACTTGCTCTTGAAGAAATTGCCGATGTTGCGCGGGTTCATGACTTCGGTGCCTCCGTTGCTGCCGGTGCCGTGGGCTCCGTTGTCGCGACGGCCTCACGTCGCGAGGTGTTGACCAGAATGGTGAACGCATTGTCCGCGCTGAGATCGTTGCGCGTGCCGTCCGGCATGCCGACGACGGCGAACTCCGCGTCGACGCTCTCGCCAGGAGCGAGACTGCGCGGACCGTTGGCGATGGACTGCTCGAATTTCTCGTTGGCGACCCGGGCAGCAAACGTGCTCGGGGCAAGATCGAGGGTTCGGTCCGTGGTATTCTTCAGCCGCAGCAAGAAGACCACCGCGTCCTCCTTGGAGAAGCGATAGACCTCCTGCACGGTCACCTCCACGTCGGGCAATTCGATTTTTCGGTTCTGCGCCCGGAGCGTGACGCCTTCGACTGCCTTCGGCAGCGACTTCGCCAACACCGGATAGGCTCGCGCCCGGTCCAGCAGGCTGAGTCCGATGCGAGGCGAGAACTTCACCGGCTCCGGTGGAGTCTCAACGCGGACCGCCGCCACCTGCGCCGCAGGCTGGAAAATCACGCTCGCGGTTGAATCTGCCGCGACTGCGCGAAGGTTGAGCACGTAGGCCGAGCCATCGTAGATCGCGGTCAATCTCGCGGCGGCGTCGGGCTGGAGACTGCGGACGAGGATGAAGTTCGAACCGGGCGCATGGGAGACATGGAAACGCAGGGGCGTCCCTTCCTCGACCTCCACCGATTGCTTACCGCCCTCGATCAACATGTCCGCTCCCGCCACGGCGGTGATCGGACCGGGGAACATGACGGTGGTGACCTCGCGGGACACCGGCAGGTCCACCGCCTGTTTCGGATCAAGCCGAGCCTCGCGAATCGTTTGCGCCGCGAGCGCCGAGGCGAGGCCGATGAAGAGTGACAGGGATTTCATCATGGCGCGTCCTCACGTTTTGATGGGCTCCACTTGGAATGCCGCGACTGCGGTCGGAAACCGCCCGTTGCGGGTGAGGTCCGGGTTGACCAGGAACTTGAATTTCACCCGGTAGCGAAGCACCTCCGTAATCGGTGCCCCCTGATAGGAACCGACGCGGATCAGTTGGACGTCGGCTGACGTGTAGAAGGCGTTATCGCGCGTGCTCAGAATCTCCGGCACGCCGACCTCCACTTTCTGATGGAGGGATTTGGCTTCGAACTCGGGTTTGGTCCGATTGAGCGATGCCTGTGCAGTCTGTGCGGCCTCCCGGAGGAAGAGCTGTTTGAACAACTCGGGGTTGTCCAAGCCCGCCGGGTTGCGTTCGAACAGCGCCTTGCACGCGAGCTTCGTTTGCATCGCGTGCAGGTCTTTCGCTTCCTGAATGTCCACGACCGGCGACACGTAGTAGGTGCCGAGGCTGTCGATCATCACGACCTCGCGCTTGCGGGTCAGTTGCTCGACCAAGGTGTGCCGATCCCACGCGGCCCACACCCACGCCAGGACGGCGACGAAGAACCAGATCAACGACTGACGACGCTGCCGGTCAAAAATCGCCAGCAGCGAGGATTTCGGTTTCCCGAACTGCGGCGCAACGCGGGAAGCGGGCGCGGAAGCGGTTTCGACGTTGGCGACCATGGTGATTACCTCCGAGGTGGGTTCGTTTTCGCAGGCGTCACGTTCTTGAGCGGACGCTCAGCCTCTGGGCCAATCGGCTCGTCGCGGCGCAAGCCGTCGAGTAGCACATCGGCGATCTTCTTCTGTGCGACTGCGATACGCCGCATCGAATTGATCGAGTCTTTCGAGGCAGCGGCAATTCTTTGGCTAGGATTTGGCATGGGAATCGATGTCGATGGCTGCTTGGTTGGGATCTTCGTTGTGAGGTTGACGCCCGAATCCGCTACGGCCGGCCCGTCTGCGATTGGCTTCGGCCGAGAACTGCTCAGCGAAATTCTCTGTGGCTTGGGCGTGCTGCCTTTGAGCAGAGGCGGTCTCTTCTGCGGCTGCCGCATGGCGCCGCATGAAGGAGCCCGCGTAGAAGCCCGACAGCCCGCCGACCGCAGTTCCGGTGACTCGGGGCGAGCCTCCGCCCCGGACCGTGGACTCGGTTCCGGCAGCAGCCGCTCCGCCTGCCGCCGCCGCGATCACTCCGCCCGCACCGGCTCCACCGGTTGCGGCAGCGACGGCCGCTCCGACACCGCCCGTGAAAGCAGCCTGCGCCACGCCACCGACACCCTGGGCGAACGCCACCGCAGGGTTGGCTCCCATAAGCAAAATCTTGGTGCTGATCCATGGCGCGAGTGCGGAGCTGAGGATCATCCACGAACCGATCAGCAACACCGTCAGGGCAGGCGCGGCAATTGGTGCGCCCACGACAAACACCGGAACAAGACTGGCCGT
>JAUPWC010000487.1 GCA_030916665.1 Verrucomicrobiota bacterium | reverse complement strand
TTGGAAGGACAAAACCCGTCCCTTTATCGTCCAGGCCGGCGGCATGGAGGTCCGGGCGGTGGGCACGGCCTTCAATGTGCGTCTCGAAGCTCATCAGCTCGAGGTCCTGGTGACCGAGGGCGTGGTCAAGGTGGAACATCCTGACGGCTCTGCCGAGGAACTCCCGCCGCTCCAGATGGGCAAGCGGGCAGTCCTCGCGCTTCAGCCCGGACTGCAGTTCCCCGTCGAGGTCGACTCCGTCACCCAGGAGGAGATCAAGCGCGATCTGGCTTGGCAGGCGCCGCGCCTGCAGTTCCAGGAGACGCCGCTGGCCGATGCCGTGGCCGAGTTCAACCGGCTCAACCGGCACCAGCTGGTGATTGTCGATCTCGAGCTCGGAGACCGGCTCATCGGCGGCACTTTCCGCCCCGACAATGTCGAGGCCTTCGTGCGCTTGCTGACGGAAACGCTTGGGGTCCGCGCGGAAAAAACCGATGACGGGCGCACGCTGCTGCGGCGTTGAGGGGAACGGCGCACCGGCGGGGCGCACGACAAACAGGGAAGTTGTTTACGGGTTCAGGCCCCAGCTTCGTCTAAGTCAGACAGCCGGCACGCACACGCCGGCCGAGTCAACACCCCCACATTATGCGCACACCCTTCCTGTTTACCCGCTTGTTTCTGCTGGGCGCCCTGCTGCTGCTTGCGGCCGGCGCCGCGGACGAAGCCCGCAAGGCTTACGAGCTGGCCCCGGGCGACGCCAACACCCGGCTCAAGGAATTTTCCGAGATCTCGGGGCGGGAGATCCTCTTCGCCGCAGAGGCGGTCCGCGGCGTGCAGACCGCGGCCGTTCGCGGCACCCTGACCGCCACCGAGGCCCTCGACCGCTTGCTGGCCGGCACGGGGCTGAGGGCCGTGCCCGACCCGAAGACGGGAGCCGTGGCCATCAAGCGAGAGTCGGTCCCAAACGTCCAACGGGCGGCGCAGACCGAGAACAGCGACCGCCCGCAGCCAAACCATAAGGTTGAGAAGGGGGTGCTCGTGCTGGACACCGTGCAGATCACCGGTTCGCGCCTGCGGGCCAATTCCGGCGACGTGCCGATGCAGCCGGTTCTGACTTACTCCAGCCTCGACATCGCCCGCACCGGTGCGTCCAACCTGGGCCAGTTCTTCCAGTATATTCCGGCGATCACCAGCTATTCCACGGGCCTCAACACTGAGACCGTCAACAGCTCCATTGCCTCCGGCTTGGGCGCCGGGCAGACCCAGTCGCGCATCAGCGCCCAGCTGCGCGGTGGTTCCCAGACCTCAACCCTGCTGCTGGTTGACGGCAAACGTGTGCCCCTGACCGCGCTCCGCAACTCCGGCGGCAATGGCTACGATCTCGGCGGCATCCCCCTGTCCGCGGTCGAACGCGTCGAGGTGCTGCTCGACGGCGCTTCCGCCATCTATGGAGCCGACGCGATCAATGGCGTGATCAACGTCATTCTCAAGAAGCGCTATTCCGGCACCGAGGTGAACCTGAATTACGACAACACCTTCGATACCGACGCCGCCGTGATGACAGCCAGCGTCACCCACGGTTTCTCGCGCGGCCGGTGGTCCGGCCTCCTCACGTTCTCTGCTTCGGAGAACAACATCCTGCTGCTCACCGACCGCCGCCTGACGAGCTCCTTTGACCGCACGCTCTTCGGCGGCATCACCAACCAGTCGCAGCCCACCCTCTACGCCGAAGGCACCGGCTCACTCAACGTCGCTTCCGGCAATCTCTCCGGCACGACCACGCCGCGTGTTTCCATCCCGGTGGGTTACGCCGGCGGCGCGATCACCATCGGCGACTACACCGCCGCGCCCGCGCCCATCGGCGGGATCACGCCCGGTCGCCGTGCGGCTACCAGCTACTCCAAGGACCATAGCCTCTACGTCCGTCTCGCTTACGAGTTCAGCGACTTGCTCACCATCACCGGAACCGCGCGCTCCGGCCGGCGGGAGTTCAACGACAACGGCGACTGGCGCCGCATCGAAAACGTCACCATTCCCGTTGGCTACCCGGGCAACCCCTTCTCCACCGCCGTGCGGCTGAGCAAGACTTTCTACGACCTCCCGCCGATTGTGAATGGCAGCAAGACCGCGCAGGAAGACTACAGCCTCATGGCCAGCGGCAAGCTGCCCCGGGACTGGCGCTACGAGGCCGGCATTTCCTACGTCCAGGGAGTGAGCAACATGGTGCCTCCCGCCCTGGACGGTGCCGGCGGGTTGTTCGGCATCTCGACCGCCCCGGCTGCGCAGTTCACCGCGCGCCTCAACGCCGAGATCGCCGCCGGTCGCCGCCCGTTACTGATCTACGACAGCAACACCCAGTCACCCAATGCGTCCGGCGTGCTCGACCTATTCTGGGTTAACACGACCCAGACCCGGCTCAACGACCGGGTGCGGACCTGGACCTATTCCGCCCAGGCGGACGGCAAGGTTTGGTCTCTTCCCGCCGGCGACATCACCGCCGTGCTGGGCGCCGAGGCGCGGGAGGAATATGTCTCCTTCCCGGGTTCGATTGGAGGCCAAGTCTGGCCGGTGATCCCGCAGCGCGACGTCACCTCCTTCTACGCCGAGACCCGCGTCCCCATCGTCGGCGAGAAGCAGCGGTTTCCGCTCCTGCACCGCCTCGACGTCAACCTCGCGGCCCGCACCGAGGACTACTCGGACTTCGGACGTTCCACCACCGAGCGCTATGGCGTGGCCTGGCGGCCCTTCAAGTCCGTGCTTTTCCGCGGCTCGTTTGGCGAGGGATTCCTCGCACCGCAGCTCTACCGCACCGCGCAGCAGTCCGCGGTGGTCACCCTGCCGGCCTCCACGGTGGCGATCATCTACGCCGGGCAGACCGATCTCTCACGCGGCAACGCGCCCATCACCGGTCCGCTCAACCAGCTGAGCGGGGGTAACCCGGGTTTGCGGCCCCAGCTGTCGGAAAACTGGACCTATGGCGTGGTCCTTGACGTGCCGAAGGTCTCCGGTCTGTCGCTTTCCTTCGATTATTACGACTATCGCTTCACCGACGGCTTCGGTGGAATCTCCAGCATGATGGACCGCCAGATCTATGCGCCCGAGACCATTGTTCGCGGGACCCGGCTGCCCACGGATCCGGCCGGCTGGCTCGGTCCGATAACGGGGTTTGACGGACGAACCATCAACATCTCCAGCTCCCGGAGTGCCGGCTACAGCTACGGGCTGCGTTACCAGCGCGCCACCGGCTGGGGCGACGTCGGTCTCATGGTGGTGGGCGAAAAGACCATCGCCCGGGAGGAGCGCATCCTGCCTTCCTCGGCTCCGACCGCTTCGGTCAACAAGCGCTATGTGCCGCAGCGCGTGACGTTCTCCGCCTTCTGGTCACGCGCTGGGTGGGATGCCGGCATCACCGCGGTGCACAGTGGCAAGTCATGGACGGATTCCTCCAATGAAGCCCTCTATCCCTCGCGCGACACCGCAAGCGTCACCCGGTGGGACGTGAACGGTTCCTACGACTTCGGCCGTCGCGCTGGTTCCGACGGCCGGGGCGTCTCTTGGTGGAGTCGCGCGCTGCACAACACCAAGCTGCGCCTGACCGTCATCAATCTCTTCGACACCGAGCCCCCGCTCAACGTCAACGGGTCGTTCGGCGCCAGCGTCATCGACATGCGTCTCCGCCGTTACATCCTCGATCTCACCAAACGCTTCTGACCCCCATGCGCCACCTCCGGATTCTCCTGCTGCTCGGCGGCTTCGCCGCCTGTGTCGTTGTCCGCGCCGAAAACCCCTTCACCGCGCTGAAGTCGCCGCTTGACCCCACTCCGGAAATGCTCGCGGTGCCGGACGCCGACACCGCCTTCAAGGCGGTGCAGGCCAACGCCGGTATGGAACCCCTGATGGCGGCCGTGGCGGGCAAGAAGACGCAGGAGGAGCGCCTGACCGCCATGCGCCACCTCATCGTGCGGCTGATGCGCACGAGCGCCGCGTTCTTCCAGAAGTATCCGGACGATCCGCGCCGCTGGCGCGTGATCCTCTCGGTCGAGAGCGCGGCGAAGGAACTCGCCGGCGAAGACGGCGTGCCGAAGGAAGTGCTGGAGGGCGTGACGTGGGACCCCGCGACTTTCGCGGCCTGGCGCAAGCAGGTCGCGGCGCTGGCCGCGGCCGCCGAAAGCGCGCCCGACGCGCCGCCCGAAGTCAAGATGCGCTCCGAGAGCTCGCAACCGAACGGCCTGCGGGCGCTCGCGAGCGCCGCGCAGAAGGCCTCGGTCGCCAAGCAGGCCGTCGACTTCGCCCCGTGGAAGCTGGAACTGCTGCGGCTGGCGGCAAAGTATCCGACGGTCGAGGCGCTCGGGCAGCAGACCAGCCTGTATTTCATCGTGCTCGCCCGCGTTGAGACGCCCAAGGCCGAGCTGATCGCCGAGGCGCAGGAATTCGCGGCCACGCCGAATGCCGCCGTGCAGAAGGCCGCCCAGGCCGAGTTGGACAAGCTCACCGCCTTCGACAAGGCCTTCGAACTGAGCTTCACCGCCGTCGACGGTCGCAAGGTCGACCTCAAGGACTACCGGGGCAAGGTTGTGCTCGTCGATTTCTGGGCCACGTGGTGCGGGCCGTGCAAGGCGGAGATCCCGAACATCAAGCGCGTCTATGCCGCCTACCGCGACAAGGGTTTCGAGATCATCGGCATCTCGCTGGAGAATGCGGCGATCAAGGGCGACGACACGCCCGAGCTGGCGGCGGCCAAGCATGAGAAGGCGAAGAAGGTGCTCAACGACTTCACGGCTCAGACCGGGATGCCCTGGCCGCAGTATTACGACGGCAAGCACTGGAAGAATGACCTTTCCACCCGCTTCGGCATCGTTTCGATCCCGGCCATGTTCCTGCTCGACCAGCAGGGTCGCATCGTCTCGACCGAGGCGCGCGGCCC
>JAUPWC010000486.1 GCA_030916665.1 Verrucomicrobiota bacterium | reverse complement strand
GCCCGCCGCATCATAGCCGACGCCGACCAGACCATCCAGGAACTCACGGAAAGCACAGGCCTCGGCCCTAAAGTGAAGGTCGGCGCCCTCCAGACCGTTGCCCCCTTCTTCTTTCCCGCCGTCATGGCGCACTGCCGGGCCAACGACATCCCCTTGGTGATCCAAACCCGCGAGGACTTCCGCCGCCCCCTCGCCGAGGCGGTGCTGGAGGGGCAGCTCGACTGGGCCCTCATTTCCCTGCCCTTCAACGAACCGCGCCTGCACTTTGAAAAACTCTACACCGAGCCGCTCTGGGTCGCGATGAGCGCCAACCACCGCCTCGCGCAGCTCGACCAGCTCACTTTTGCCTCCCTGCGTGACGAGAGCTTCATCCTGATGGGCGAAGCCTCGACGCTCACGCAGCACATCCAGCGCTTCTGCGGCGATCACGACTTCGAGCCCCGGATCAGCCATCGCTGCGCGCAGGTCTCCACCGCCAAATCGCTCACCGCGATGGGACTCGGCATCACCATCCTCCCCAAGAGCGCCCGCAGCGCCACCGACCCCGAGGGCCTGATCTTCCGCAAGTTCAGCGGCCCGGTGCAGCCCTCGCGCGACATCGCCCTGGTGCGCCACCGCCGCCGTCACCTCGGGCGCGGCGCGCAACTGTTCGTGGAAATCGCCCGCTCCGTCGTCGGCCCCATCGCCAGCAGCGTCACCACCGCCCCCATGAAGACCGCCCCCGCAACCTGAGTTTGCACCCGCCCAGATTTCATCCGACCCTGCCCCTCCATGCCCGCCGAAGCCACCGCCGCCCACCCGCCCACCCGCACGGTTCCGTTGCGGCCCGAGGTGCTCGCGCCCGCCGGCGACTGGGAGTGCGCCAAGGCCGCCGTCGAGAACGGCGCCGACGCGATCTACTTCGGCCTCGAACGCTTCAACGCCCGCATGCGCGCGAAGAACTTCACCGTCGCCGACCTGCCGAAGCTCATGGAGTTCCTCCACCGGCGCGGCGTGCGCGGCTACGTGACGTTCAACGTGCTGGTCTTCGCCGACGAACTGGCCGCCGCCGAGGACTACCTCCGTGCCATCATCACCGCCGGCGTGGACGCCGCCATCGTGCAGGACATCGGCATCTGCCGGATGATCCGCGCCATTTCGCCCGATTTCCCGATCCACACGTCCACGCAGATGACCGTCACCAGCGCCGCGGGCGTGGACTTCGCCCGGGAACTTGGCGCGGACCTCGTGGTGCTCGCCCGGGAGAACTCGATCAAGGAAATCGCCGCGATCAACGAGGTCCAGAAGTCGCACGCGCAACCGCTGCCGCTGGAGACCTTCGTCCACGGCGCGCTCTGCGTCGCCTATTCCGGCCAGTGCCTGACCAGCGAATCCCTCGGCGGACGCTCCGCCAACCGTGGCGAATGCGCCCAGGCCTGCCGCATGCCCTACGAGCTGATCTCCGACGGCGCCAGGGTGGAACTCGGCGACCGCCGTTATCTGCTCAGCCCGCAGGATCTTTCCGGTTTGGAGGTGCTCCCGGATCTGATCAGCGCCGGCGTCGCCTCGCTCAAAATCGAGGGCCGCCTCAAGAGCCCCGAATACGTCGCCAACATCACGCGCGTCTATCGTCGCGCCGTGGACACGGCCATGGCCAAGGCGGAATCCGCGCTCCGCGTGGATTTGTCTCCGACTGGCAACCCCGCCTTCGATCCCGCCGCCGCCCGCTACGACCTCGAGATGGGCTTCTCGCGCGGGCTCTACACCGGCTGGTTCCGCGGCATCAACAACCAGGAACTCGCCCACGCCCGCTTCGGCACCAAGCGCGGCGTCTTCCTCGGCGAAGTGGCGCGCGTCGGACGCGACCACGTCGCGCTGAAGCTCGTGGCTCCGCTCAAGCCCGGTGACGGCCTCGTGTTCGACGCCGGCCGGCCCGACGAGAAGGAAGAAGGCGGCCGGGTCTATCAGGTGGACCAACGCAACGGCGAGGCCGTCCTCCGCTTCGGTCAGGGCGACATCGACTTCAACCGCGTGCGCACTGGCCATCTCGTCTGGAAAACCAACGATCCGGAACTCGACCGCCGCGTGCGCCAGTCCTACGAGGGCGACCAGATCCGCCACCGGCGTCCGCTGCACCTTGAGGTTCACGGCCACGCCGGTGCCCCACTCACCCTCCTCGCCCGCGACGACGACGGCCATGCCACCAAGGCCGAATCCACCAAGCCGCTCGAAATCGCCCAAAAACAGCCGCTCACGACCGACCGTCTCCGCGACCAGCTCGGCCGGCTCGGCGGCACGCCGTTCGAACTCGGCACGCTGGAAAACCGGCTGGAGGGCGAGGTGATTCTGGCGGTCAGCGAACTCAACGAACTCCGCCGCCGCGTCGTCGCCGACCTCGACGCCCAGCGCGCCGCGCCCAAGCGGTGGACGATGAATCCATCGCCCGCCCGTCCTGTGGGAGCGAGCTTGCTCGCGACCGGTCCGGAAGTCGCGAGCAAGCTCGCTCCCACAAAGGAGGCCGAACCCGAGCTCATCGTCGTCATCCGGCAGCTCAACCAGCTCGAAGCCGCCTGGGCGGCCGGCGCACGTACGATCTACGCCGAGTTCGAGGACCCGAAGAAATACCGCGAGGCCGTCCAGCAATTCCGCGCGCTCCAAACCGCCGCCCAAATCGAAAATCCAGAATCGATAATCGAAAATTCGAGTTCTTTCTGGGTCGCCGCCCCGCGCATCTTCAAGCCCGGCGAAGAGTGGATTCTCAAGCAGGTGCTCTCCTGCGAAGCCGACGGCTACCTCGTGCGCAACTACGACCACCTGCAGTGGTTCGCCGGCCGGCGCCGCCGCGGCGACTTCTCGCTGAACGTCGCCAACCCGCTCACCGCGGAATACTTCATCCGGCAGCACGGGCTGGAGCGAGTGACCGCCTCCTACGACCTGAACGTGGCCCAGCTCGAAGCCCTGCTCCAGGGCGCCCCGGCCGCGTGGCTCGACATCACGCTGCACCAGCACATGCCGATGTTTCACATGGAGCACTGCGTGTTCTGCGCGTTTTTGTCGGAAGGCACCGACTACCGGAACTGCGGCCGGCCTTGCGACAAACACGATGTGCGCCTGCGCGACCGCGTGGGGGCCGAGCACCTGCTGCGCGCCGACGCCGGTTGCCGCAACACCGTCTACAACTCCCGCGCCCAAACCGGCGCCGAGTTCGCCGACCGCCTCCTCGCGCTCGGCGCGCGGTCGTTCCGCATCGAATTTCTCAACGAATCGCCCGACGAGCTGTCGCGTGCGGTCGGCCGCTACCGGCAGCTCCTGCGCGGCGAGATCAGCGGCGCGGAGCTGTGGCGTGAATTCAAGCTCATCAACCAGCTCGGTGTCACCCGGGGCCAGATGGAGACCGCCCCGCAGGTGATCCGGCGGAAGAGCTGAGTCGTAACGTTGCGGCAGCTTGTGGGCAGCGCGCTTGCGCGCACTCGGGGAGTGCGCGCGCAAGCGCGCTGCCCACAGATGCCCCCGACAAGGCTGCATGGGCTACAGTGGCATGAGTCGGTATCGGTGTTGCGCCGGTTTTATCCATCCCCGGACCTTTCGAGTGGGTGTAATTTTAGTCGCCACCCCGCGGGGCCCGCCCTTTAGTTCCCCGCCTCCCTATGGAGACCATCCAAGGCAAACCCACTTCGACCGCCACCGCCGCGGCGGCCGCACCCGTCGGCAATTCGCACGATCTTGAGATCAAGGACGCGCTGGTGATCTTCACGCCCATCTGGGAGGATCTTGAGGCGCACTTCGGCCGAGAGCACCTGCGTTTCCCCAAGGAGATCATCCTGCTCGGCGGCGCACCCGGCGCCGGCAAGGGCACCAACACGGAGTTCATCGCCCGCACCCGCGGCCTCACCTGCCAGCCGATCGTGATGAGCGCCCTGCTCGACACGCCGGAGATGAAGCAAATCAAGGACGCCGGCAACATGATCGGCGACCGCGAGGTGCTCGCCGTGCTGCTGCGGGAGCTGCTCAAGCCGGAATACCGCGACGGTGTCATCCTCGACGGTTTTCCCCGCACCAAGGTGCAGGTCGAGTGCCTCAAGATGCTTTTCGAGAAGATGGTCCAGCTGCGCCGCGAGTTCTACTCCACGCCGCTCGCCATCCATTTCCGCCAGCCGGTGATCCAAATCGTGGTGCTCTTCGTCGATGAGAAGGAGAGCGTCGCCCGCCAGCTCAAGCGCGGTCACGAGACCAAGGCTTACAACGATGAGGTGCGCCGCACCGGCGAAGGCACACTGCAGGAGGAGCGGGCCACGGACTTCGACGAGAAGCTCGCCCGCCGCCGCTACCGGGTGTTCAAGGAGCAGACCTGGGACGCGCTGCTCTCCCTCAAAAACATCTTCCACTACCACCTGATCAACGCGCAGGGTTCCCTCGCCGAGGTCGAGCAGAACATCCTCGGCGAACTCGACTACCAGAGCTCGCTCGAGCTCGATCCCGCCACCT
>JAUPWC010000485.1 GCA_030916665.1 Verrucomicrobiota bacterium | reverse complement strand
TCCGATCGACCCGAAGCATGTGCGCTACTTGGAGCAACCGCTGCCCGCCGGGTTTCGCTCGAGGCACGTGGCGGATGTTTCGCGTTCGACCATCGAGGAAGAGATCGAAGGACAGCTGGCGGGGCAGTTGCTCCCCAAGACGGACCGGATTACCATGTGGACGGGACTGGAGGTCCGGGTGCCATTCCTGGACGACCGGATGATCGATTTTGCGCGGCGGCTGCCTCCGGCCGGGATGGCCACACTGACCCGGGGCAAGATGCCGTTGCGCGACATCCTGAGCCGGCACCTGCCGGCGCGCCTGGCCATGCGGGAGAAGCACGGGTTCAGGGTCCCGCTGGCCGGGTGGTTCCGCCATGAACTCCGGTCGGAATTGGAAGGCCGGCTGCGGGATGGTCGCCATTTCCCGGTGCAACTCCTGCCGGAAAACCACCTCGCGGACATATTGGATGCCCACCTTGGGGAAACCAGGGATGAAAGCTACTTTCTCTGGGCCGCCTTTGCGCTGGAATCCTGGTTCAGGCGCCATGGCGTCTCGTGCCACTGAACCAATTGAGACCGGCCTCCCCCCCAAGTCGGGATCACCCCTGCCTGAATTCATGACTGCCCCGGCCGCGCGTTATTACGGGATCGATGTCTTGAGGGGAGCGGCCGCTTTGCTGATCCTGTTTCGTCACGTCCCTCGTCCGGAAGAGGCCGGATGGCTGGCTGATACGGCAAGGTTTGTCTCGGCGGTGGGGTGGATTGGGGTCGATCTGTTCCTCGTGGTGTCGGGCTTTCTTATCTCGCGCATACTGTTCCGGGAAATTGACCAGACTGGCCGGATCAATCCCGGCCGGTTTTGGTTCCGACGTGGATGCATGATATGGCCGTCGTATTTTGTCTTTTATGGCATCGGTATGGCCACGGTTGTGTTGGGCGACCAAGGCGCTCCGGTTCATTCCATCAGCAAATACTGGCCCAATCTTCTGTTTATTCAGAACTACTTTCCGGATGGCATGCGGTGGCGGCATAGTTGGAGCCTTGCGGTGGAGGAGCAGTTCTACATCATCCTGCCACTGCTTCTGATGCTGTGCCTGATGTCACGGGCAAGGCGCTTGGGCGCGCCGGGCGACTTTTTCCTGCCTGGTTTGCTTACGCTTTGCCTTCTGGCGCCCGTGGCGCGAGCGGTCGTTGTCTCAGGTGGCGGAGATTGGGAGGCGATCTACTATCCAACGCACCTGAGGATTGACGCCTTGGCGTGGGGCGTTCTCCTGGGTTACTTGGTGCATTACCGCACCGCATGGCTCGGTGCGCAGCTGGCCAAGTTCAAGGGGGCGGCAGGCTTTTCGGTCGTGCCCCTGGTGGCGGTGGTCTACCTCAATCCGATCGAGTCCTCCCCGATGTTCTGGGCGGCGGGATTCACCCTTCTCAGCGTTTGTTTTTTCGGGATGGTGGCCGTGGCCGCGCTGCCACGTGATGGGGCGGCAGGCCCTCAATGGACTTGGTTTCACCGGCTGACTCGCGTGTTTGCATGGGTGGGAGTCTATTCCTACACCATCTATCTGGCGCATGCCATTGTCTTCAAGTTGCCGCACATGAGTGAATTTCGAGGATGGTTCTACCGCTTGGCCGATATCGGCACGTGGAGTGACTTCGTCTTATTCATCGGGCTGTCGATTCTTCTCGGCTGGTTGGGCGCCAAGTTATTGGAACAACCCATCCTGAAATGGAGGGATCGGACGTATCCCGTGCTGAAGCCTTGAACCCCAGCGAGACAACCATGCGAATCACGGACAGATTGCGCACCCTCCTGTCGGGCAGGTCGCTGACAATCCTGCTGGTTTTGCTGGTCAACATCTTTGGGAAGTTCCTCGGTTTTCTGAGGGTGCAGCAGATTGCCGTGGTCATGGGTGCGACGGGCGCGGCGGACGCGCTCCTGCTCTGCCTACAGCTGTTCAGCGTCTGGGACGTGGCCTTTGTCAGCGGTGGCATCGCCACGGTCCTGTTGCCGGAACTTGTCCGGCGCAATGCGGCGGGGAGCATGCTGAAGTTCTCGATCGTCTCCTCGCGCTTTGTCCTTGCGACCGAAATCCTCTCCGTCGCCTTTTCTCTGGTTACCGTCCTGGCCTGCTTGGGGGCGGGCAGGATGATCGCCCCGGGCTTTGATGGGGAAACCCGGGATTTGTTCGGCACCAGCGTGCTCGTTTTCTCGCTTTATCCGCTCGCGATCACCGCGATGAATCTATTCGCGACGATGCAACGGTCGCTGGGCCGGTATGTGCTCTATGCGGTCAATCCGATTGTGATCAATCTTTCGGCGCTCATCGCCCTCTGGGTCGGCAAGCACCGGGGCAGCAGCCAGGAGCAGCTGGTCATGGTCTACCTTCTGGCCATCACGGCCGCAACGCTGCTGATGGCGGGAATCAACTTCGCCCTTTTGCCGGTTCAGATCCGGTTGAATGCGGCGAGGTTCTTGTCCAAGGCGACGGGAACTCTGCGGCATGTTGCCGCCTCGACGATGCGCTCGATTCGATCCACGGCGGTGGCAAGCCCTCTGATCGTCGTCACGGTTCTGCAGAGCCTCACCGCGCTGATCACTTCATCCATGGCGTCGCGGATGGGGGCGGGGGGGATTGCTGCCTACGGTTACGCCGACAGGTTGTCCATGATCATATACAGCGTCATTGTCGGCGGAATTTTCGTCGTGATCGAGCCGGCTTGGGCCCGCGTGCTGGCCGTCATGAACCGGCGCGAGGCACTGAGGCGGATTGAGAACGACACCTTGCTGATGCTGCTGGCCGTCCTCCCCTTTGTCTGGGTTGTCGTATATGCCGGAAAGGATGTCGCCGGGGTGGTCTACAGCGGGATGAAGGGGGAGGAAGGAAGCGGGCTGATCTTGGTTGCCCGCATCGCCGCTTATTGCGCCGTTGGCATGCTGGCGCTGGCGGTGTCCCACGCCTTTTCCCGGGTCATCATCATATCCGGGCATACCAAAAAGATCATGCTGCCGAATGTGGCCGTTCTAGTTGCAGCGATTCCAGTCAATCTGGCTTGCGCCGCCTGGCTTGGCCTTCCCGGAATCGGGCTGGCTTATGCCATCCTGATGGTCATCCAGGCGGTCGGCTACGGCCGCGTGCTGGTCACCGCCGGGTTGGGGTTGGCCTTCTTCCGGCCCATGGCGCTGGCCAAGCTCGCAATCTTTGTGGTCGGAACCTCCTTGGTGGCGGCCGCGGCGAGCGTGGCCCCATGGCCGGGATTCGTGCGGGCAGCCATCGTCACGGGGGTGGGATTGTGTTTTTCCCTTGTTCTTGGCTATGTGTTTAAACTGCGCCTAGAAAGAGCCTGATTCGGCAATCCCGCGCGCGATCCGCCCGGGCCGTTTTTTCCTCCACCCCTTTCACCTCTCGACGATGCCTGAATCTCCCCGCCTGAAAATGTTGCCACGACTCCTGCTGTCCGGCGGGGCGATCGCCTTCACCTGCCTGTTGCTTGAGATCGGCATCCGGGTGGTGGATGCCAGAGCCGGGCGGGGTTTTTTCTCCACCCATCGCAATCTCCTGCTCGAATCGACGCCGCTCCTCCCCTTCCGGACCTTCGGATTCGACCAATATCAGGAGGTCGGAGGCCAGCGGTACATATCCGGGCGGCGAGGTGA
>JAUPWC010000484.1 GCA_030916665.1 Verrucomicrobiota bacterium | reverse complement strand
GTTTGGCGGCCGATCCTGGGACGGCGCGAAGATCACGCTCGCCACCGACCCCGCCAATCTCGCGGCGCTCCAGTGGATCCGCGCCAAGACCGAAGAGGTCGGCCTGCAGGAATTCCGCATTTTTGCCAGCGGCGCCGCCGGCTCGTCTTCGCTCAGCTTCTCCTCGCCCAACAACCCCTTCTACACGGGCAAACTCGGCATGACTTTCTACGGGGTGTGGTTCTACAGCTATCTCCGCCGTTTCGCGCCGGGTCTAGAATGGGGCTGCGCGCCCTGGCCCGAAGTCGTCCCTGGCATCAAGGACTACACCTACGTGGAGTCCGACATCTTGGTCGTGCCCCGCGGCTGCCGCCACCCGGAAGCAGCCTGGGAATTTCTCCGCTACGTCACTAGCGCCAATCTCGCCGCCCGCAGCGAGGCCGAACTGCGCGGCGTGGAAAAGCTCGGCTGGCTGCAACGCCGCCCTTCATCCCTGCGGGAGTGGAGCCCGTTCCTCGCGGACAATCATCCCAACCCGCAGATCGAGGTCTTCCGCCGGCTTTCCGCCAGCCGCCATGCCGCACGAATCATCCCGCTCGGAATCGCCCGCGAATACATCGGCGAAAGCCTCGCGATGTTCGAACGCGTGCGCAACCTGAGCCAGAAACCCGAGGACGCGCTGCGCTATGTTCACGGCCGGATCAGCGAAAGCTGGGCCACCCACCAACGCAGCCTCCGCCGGCACGGCCTGCTGACCTGACCATGGCGCAATCCCGCCGTCAACTCCGCGCCGGCCTCGGCTTCACCGCCCTGTGGGTGGTCGGGCTCGGCGTGTTCACCGCCTACCCCGTGCTCGCCTCGGTCTATTACAGCTTCTGCGACTATTCCGTGCTCACCTCCCCGTTGTGGATCGGCACGGAAAATTACCAGCGCCTCTGGCAGGACGACCTGTTCTGGCGCGCGCTGCGCAACACCCTCTATTTCGCCGTGTTCTCCGTGCCATTGGGAGCGATCGCCTCGCTCTCGCTGGCCTTGCTGCTCAACCAGGAAGTCCGCGGCCGGCCCGTGTTTCGCGCTCTGTTCTACCTGCCCTCCATCGTTCCCGCCGTTGCCAGCTCCATGCTCTGGCTCTGGATCTTCAATGGTCAATACGGCCTGCTCAACTTCGTGCTCACCCCGATTCTGAGCCTCATCGGCCTGCAGCCGCCCATCTGGCTCGCCGATCCCAACTGGGCCAAGCCCGCGCTTGTCATGATGAGTCTCTGGGGCGTCGGCAACTCCATGATCATCTACCTGGCCGGCCTACAGGACGTGCCCAAGGAGCTCTACGAGTCGGCCGACATCGATGGCGCCGGACCGTGGCGAAAGTTCTGGCATATCACCCTCCCCTGCATTTCGCCGGTCATCTACTTCAACGTCCTCATGGGCACCATCGGCGCGCTCCAGGTGTTCACGCAGGCGTTCATCATGTCGGGCGGCACTGATGACGGCAGCCCGGCTCGCTCGACGCTTTTCTACGCCCTCTACCTCTTCGGCCAGGCGTTCTACCAGCTGCGCATGGGCTACGCCTCGGCCATGGCCTGGATCCTCTTCGTGATGATCGTCACGCTCACCTGGCTCGCGACCAAGCTTTCGGCCAAGCACGTCCACTACAATCGCTGAGCATGCCGCGCCCCGCCACCACCCGCTTCGTCGTCTACGGCCTGCTGTTCACGCTGGGCACGCTGTTCGCCACGCCCTTCGTGTGGCTGGTGCTGACGGCGTTGAAGCCGGTCGAGCAGACCACGAAGTTCCCGCCCGTCTTCATCCCGCGCGCCTACCACGCCGAACTCGACGGCCGCTCCGTGGAGGTGACCAAGGACTACATCCTCACGCAGGATGCCGTCATCGTCGAGGCCGCCGGCATGCGTCACGTTGTGTCGCTCGCTCATTTCGACGATGCGGCCTCCACCGCCCGTCTTTCGCCCGACGCGCCACCGCTGCACGCCCGTCTGCTCAAGCGCGTGCAGGCCGGCGACTGGCGGGTGACCGAGCGCGCCGAGGGCTTCGGCCGCGCCGGCAGTCTCGCCTGGGACATAGTGCCCGAGTCCGCCATCGACGCGCACGTGAAACCACGCTGGGAGAACTTCGCCCTCGCCATCGCCACCATCGGGGGCCGCTCCGTCGAGGAGGTGCAAGGCACCGTCAGCACCGTCCACAGCCACGGCGCCGATTCCGATGTCACCTTTTGGGACTTCCTCACCAACACCCTGCTGGTCTGCGTTCTCGGCACCGTCGGGGCCGTGCTGTCCAATGCGCTCATCGCCTACGGCTTCGCCCGCCTGAAATGGCCGGGGCGCGACATCCTTTTTGCGATCACCCTCGGCACCATGATGGTCCCATTTCCGGTGCTCATGGTCCCGCTTTACGGCGTCTTCAAGGAGCTCGGTTGGATCGGCACGTTGCTTCCCCTCTGGGTGCCGGCGTGGTTCGGCAGTGCCTTCAACATCTTTCTCATGCGGCAGTTCTTCCGCACCATCCCCGAGGACCTCAGCGAGGCCGCACGCATCGACGGCTGCAGCGAATGGCAGATCTTCTGGAAGGTCATCCTGCCGCTCTCCAAGCCCGTTCTCGCCGTCGTCGCCCTCTTCCACTTCCTGCATGCGTGGAACGACTTCATGGGCCCGCTGCTCTACCTGACCAAACGATCCACATTCACCCTCGCGGTCGCCCTCCAGAACTACCAGACGCAGAACGGCGGCACCCCCTGGCACTTCCTGATGGCCGCCAGCACCATCGTCATCGTGCCCGTCATCCTCCTCTTTTTCTTCACCCAAAAAACCTTCATCCGCGGCATCGCCACGACCGGTATGAAGGGCTGAGCCCCTCTCCCTCACCATGTCTGCCCCCAAGCGTCCCAACGTCATCGTCTTCTTCACCGATCAGCAGCGCGCCGACACCACCGGTGCCCACGGCTACCCGTTCGGGCTGACCCCGAACTTCGACCGTATGGCAGCGACCGGCACGCATGTCGCGCACAGCTACACCTGCCAGCCGGTGTGCGGCCCCGCCCGCTCCTGCCTCCAGACCGGCTACTACGCCACGCAAACCGGGGTCTGGAAAAACGGCTTCCGCCCCGACCCGAAGCTGCCGACCCTCGCCCAGCATTTCAACGCCGCCGGCTACCACACGGGCTACATCGGCAAATGGCACCTCGCCGAGCACAAGTTCCACGGTGCCGTGCCGCGTGAACTCCAGGGCGGCTACCAGACCTGGCTCGGCGCCAACCTCCTCGAGTTCGTCTCCGACGCCTACGACACGCACCTGTGGGATCAGGACGGCAGGGAGCAAAAACTGCCCGGCTACCGCGTCGATGCCATCACCGACGCCGCCATCCGCCACGTCGATGCGCGCACCAGGGAGGACAAACCCTTCTTCCTCTTCCTTTCCTACATCGAACCGCACCACCAGAACCACCGCGACGACTACCCCGCGCCGGTCGGCTACGAGCAGCAATACGCCACCGCTCCGCTCCCGCCCGACCTGGCCGCGCTCAAGGGCACCGCGCCCCAGCACTGGCCCGGCTACTGCGGCATGATCAAACGCCTCGACGAGTCCCTCGGCCGGCTCTTCGACTCCCTGCGCAGCCTCGGCCAGTTGGAGAACACCATCGTGCTCTACACCTGCGACCACGGCTGCCACTTCAAGACGCGCAACGGGGAATACAAACGCTCCTGCCACGACGCCTCCATCCGCGTGCCCACCGCCCTCGTCGGCCCGGGCTTCAACGGCGGCGGCCGGCTGGAGAACCTCGTCTCGCTCGTGGACCTGCCGCCGACGCTGCTCGATGCCGCGGGCATCGCCGTGCCTGGGGAGATGCCCGGCAGGTCGATCAAACCCCTGGCGCAGAAACGCCTCGAGGGCGCGTGGCCCGAGGAGGTCTTCGTGCAGATTTCCGAGAGCCACACCGGCCGCTGCATCCGCACCGCCCGATGGAAATATTCCGTGCGCGCTCCCGGCAACGATGCTGCGGGCAAACCGGTCTCCCTGGCCGCTTCGGACGTCTATGAGGATGATTTCCTTTACGATCTGCAGGCCGATCCATGGGAACAGACCAACCTCATCGGCATGCCGCCCTTCGCCGCCGTCGTGGCCGACCTGCGCGCCCGCCTTGTGCGGCGCATGACCGCGATCGGCGAGCACGAACCGCGTTTCATCGACGCCCCGCCCCGGGATCCGTTCCAGCGCCAGGTGGAATACTACGGCGGCTCGGGCGTGAGCTGAGCTCAGCGCGTCGCCTGCAGCACCTGCTGCGCTCCGGCATGCGCCGGATCAATCCGCAGTGTACGCTCGGCCGCGGCGCGGGCTCCCGTCCGGTCGCCCTGACGCAGCAGCACGGTCGCCAACGCAAACGGATAGTCGGCCTCGGCCGCCGCGTCCGCCTCGGCCCGCGCCAGTTCGGCGCCGGCTTCCGGCAAGCGCTCGGCCTGGGCCAACAGCAGCCCGAGGTTATAGCGGGCCCGGTGGACCTGCGGGTCGAGGCGCAACGCCAACCTGAATCCGTTTTCCGCCTCCATAAGCCGCCCGGCCTCGGCAAAGGCGAGTCCCGCGCGCAGTGCCAGCGGCGCACCCCGGTCGCGACCGGCCAGATCCGCCGCGCGATAGAATGCATTTCCCGCCTCGTTGAGCTGGCCCAGCCCTGCCAGCACCATGCCCTGCGACTCGCGGATGCCGGCGGAATATGGATCCCAGTCGACGGCCCGGGCGATCTCCCGCTCCGCGCCGGCCAGATCTCCGCGGTTGGCCAGATCCTGCCCAATGCGCAGCCGGCCCGTGGGTTGATCAAGTGTCAGCGCAAGATAGAAATCGAGTTCGCGCCTACTGGCCGAACCGGGCGGCAATGCCGCCGACAGAGCCCAGGCGGCATCGAGCCGCACCAGCCTCACTGGATCGGCGAGCAACGGCGTGAGCAGGCGTGCGGCCTCTGCGCTGCCGGCGAAGAAGCGGGCTGCGGCGGCGCGCTCCATCGGGTCGCCCGCGCGCAAGGCCGCCTCCGCCGCCGGGATCGCAGCGCGGGCGTCTGGCAGGCCGGGCAGCAGCGACAGATAGGTCGCGCGCCACGCCGGGATGTCCTCGCTGCGCAGCAGTTCCACCAACTGATCGGCCGCCGACGGAGCGCCCGCCTGCGCCGCCGCAACAGCCCGTGCCCGTGCGCGCTGCCGGGAATCGAGCTTCGGCCCATACCACTCGTCGGCCTTGGCGATGACCCAGTCGAGGCCCTCCTTCTCGTGGCACTTGCTGCAGGCGTTCGGGATGCCGAGTTCCTTCGTCAGCAACGGATCGGGTTTCAACCAGCCGTGGTCGTGGCGGGGCGACCGTTGCATGTAGGTCGTGGCCGGCATGTGGCAGGCCACGCAACTGTTGCCGGCACTGCCCGGCTGGTGCCGCGAATGCGCGAGCGAATCAATCGGCGTGGCGCGGAAGCCGCCGGCCATCTCCCGCCCCGGCGGCGCGTGGCACTGCTGGCACAACTGGTTGTCCGTCGCCGGCAGGATCGTCTTCGTCGTGTGCGGATCGTGGCAGTCGAGACAGGTGACACCGGCGTGGCCCATCCGGCTGAGCAGCACGGAGGTCCAGTTGAAGTCCTCGTCGCGCTGCTGGCCGTCAGGATAATAGATGCCCGGCTCGACGGGCAGCGTCACCCGGTAGTGGTCGTGATAATTGTCCCCGGGCTGGAAATCCTCGGTGAGCTTCTCGTTGCGGGCATGACACGGGGCGCAGGTCTGCATCATCCTCGCCCGGTCGCCGTGGAACGGTGGCTTCGGTCCCGCGGCGACCGGCTTGTTCTTGTCGCCATGACCCGGCGCCGTCGGCCCGTGACACTGGATGCAGCCCACGCCGTGCTCGACCCACGTCGAAGCGTAGGCGTCGGTGGCGGGATCGTAGCGGCGCTGATAACCCGTCATGTGGCAGTGCGCGCACATCGAATTCCAGTTCATGCCCCGGCCGGACCAGTGCCCCCACTCCCCGGCGCGACGGTTCTCGTCACCGAACACATTGAAGAACTCGTGCTTCACCGGGTCGAAGGCCTGCTCATGAGGCTGCCAGCGGCCGCCCG
This sequence comes from Verrucomicrobiota bacterium, assembly GCA_030916665.1. GTDB lineage: Bacteria > Verrucomicrobiota > Verrucomicrobiia > Opitutales > Opitutaceae > Lacunisphaera. The sequence continues at coordinate 11,490 of JAUPWC010000484.1, read as the reverse complement.
GCGCGGGCACCAGAGGCTGCCACGAGGGCTTCTGACCCAATCGGAACTCGGGCCGGGCCGAGTCCGGCGCGACGAGGGCAAACAACCGCAGCGCTTCGGCGTCGCGCACCGGATCAACCGGCCGGTTGGCCTGCGCATGGTCGGTCGGCGACCAAGCGGCGTGGATCTCCGCATGGCATTCGCGACACGAATGCGAGGTCTGGGCCACGGCCTGGTCCACCCGGAGACGCGCAACCGGCGCTTCAGCTCGCCGGCAACCCGTGGCAAGGGTCAGGCCGACCATCAACGTCCACGCTCCTCCTGTCGTGAGGAAAAGCGACCGCTGGAAAAATGGTGAGCCTATTAAAAACAAGCCCGGAAAGTCCACCCTAGGCGCGAACGATTGCCAAGCCCGGCGCGGTGGATTGTGCGCGGCCCGTAATATGAGCCAAACGCCATGCCTCGCGAGGGTTTTAAAGCGGCCCGTTGCAAGCCCGAGATTTGGTCCGCCGTGACTGGCTCCGAAGTTGCGGTATTACCTAATCGGCGCTCTAGCAGGCTGCTGAAAAAGTCTGTCACAGGTTGAACATTGGCGCTGAAGTTGCGTCGAAGCAGGCAACATGCGCGGCGAACTTCCGAACCAGCCCTGTTTCATCAGCCTGATCAACGTCGAGACGATGATCCCCGAGACGCACCCGATCCGGGTGATCAAGCGGATGTGCGACGAGGTGCTCGCGAGCCTGAGCAAGCAACTGGACGGGATCTACGCGGCCGATGGCGCCCCCTCGATCCCGCCGGAGACGCTGCTCAAGGGCAAGGTCCTGCAGGCGCTCTACACCGTGCGCTCGGACCGCCAGCTCTGCGACCGGCTCAAGACCGACCTGCTTTTCCGCTGGTTCGTGGACCTGCCGTTGGACACCGAGGTCTTCGATGCTTCCACCTACAGCAAGAACCAGCAGCGGCTGATCCAGCACCAGGTCGCCGAACTGTTCTTCACCGCCGTGGTGGAGCTGGCCCGGCATCACGGCTGGGTCTCCAACGAGCACTTCAGTGTGGACGGCACCCTCATCGAAGCCTGGGCCTCGATGAAGAGCTTCCGGCCGAAGGACGAGCCGAAGGGCCCCGGTTCCGGCAACGCGTGGATGGACTTCAAGGGCGAGAAGCGCGGCAACGACACCCACCGCTCCACCACCGACGCCGAGGCGAAGCTCCTGCGCAAGAGTCCGGGCCAGGCCGCGAAGCTGTGCTTCGGGGCCCATCTGGCCATGGAGAACCGGCACGGCCTGTGCGTGCGCTTCGCGGTGACACCCTCCGTCGGCGTCACCGAGAGCGAGGTGGCGCTCGAGCAGCTCGCCGAACTCCAGGCCAACGGTTTCCGGCCCAAGACGGTCGGGGCGGACAAGGGCTACCACAACGCCGGTTTCATTCAGGGCGCCCGCCAGTTGGGTGTCGTGCCGCACCCGGCCCTCAAGCAGGGCCAGGACCCGCTGCAGGTCCGGCTCACGGCCGCGCACGCCGTCAGCCAGTTGATCCGCAAACGCATCGAGGAGATCATCGGCTGGTGCAAGACCACGGGCAACTTCCGTAAGAGCCGCTATCGCGGGGTCGAGCGCACCAACGCCCAGGGCCAGTATGTGGCCATCGCCTGCAATCTGGTGCGCATGGCCAAACTCTCGCTCGGACCGCCCGGGATGGCGCGGGCCTGAGCGCCCGCCGCGGCCGCGGTGTGTCCGCACACCGCGAAAACGCCGCCAAAGCGATGCGGACCGCGCCGAAATCGGCGCGAAAACCGGGCGCGCAGCTCGCGCTCGCGGTAAAAAAAACCGCCAGCGGAACACCAGAAGCTCAAATCAGGCAGTTTTTCAGCAGCCTGCTAGACAACTTATGACGGTCACACATCAATCGGATTAGCGTTCGCTTCAAAACGTCTTCAATCGCGGAGCGATGCGTCCCTTCCCCTACCCCTGCTTGGTTCTCTTGCTTGGCCTTGTGCCGCTCCTGCCCGCCGCCGAACGACCCAACATCCTTGTCATCGCCGTTGACGATCTGAACCACTGGGTCAACCACCTCGGACGCAACACGCAGGTGATCACGCCCAACCTAGACCGGCTGACCGCGCGCGGCGTCACGTTCACCAACGCCCACACGGCCTCCTCCGTCTGCAATCCCAGCCGCGCCGCGTTCCTCACCGGCTTGCGCCCCTCAACCTCGGGTGTTTACGGCAATGCCACCGACTGGCGCACGGTTATCGGCGATGGATACGCGCTGCCAGGTCTGCTCCGCCGCCAAGGCTACTATACATTCGGCGTGGGTAAGCTCTTCCACACCGCCAGGCACATCCGCCCTAGCGACTGGGACGACTACCCGCAGAATCCGCGCGGCGATGATTCGATTGCGCAGAACGAGAACTCCAACGCCAGCACCGAGCGCGGTGCTCCCGGTCAGGCCGTCCGTTACACCGCCGGCGATCTTTCGATCGCGGAGCTGCCGGGTGGAGACGAAAGCGTCGGTGACTACTGGTCCGCGAGCGCGGCAATCTCAGCTCTGGCAGAGCAACGCGACCGCCCCTTCTTCATCGCCTGTGGTATATTCCGTCCCCACCTCCCGTGGCACGTTCCGCAGAAATACTTCGATCTCTATCCAGAGGACAGCATCCACCTTCCCCCCTACCGGGATGACGACCTCGCCGACGTGCCCGGCGGCAAGCCATCCGAGGAGCACCTAAAAATCCTGAAGGAAGGTTCGTGGAAGAAAGCAATCCGCGCCTATCTCGCCTGCATAACCTATGCTGACGTGCAGATCGGGCGCGTGCTCGACGCCTTGGAAAAGAGCCCGCATCGGGACAACACCATCGTCGTCGTTCTTGGAGATCATGGCTGGCATCTCGGCGAGAAGCAGAAGTGGCGCAAGACAGGCCTGTGGGAGGAAGCCACGCGTATGCCCTACATCTGGGCTGGTCCGGGCATCGCGCGCGGTGGCCGCGCCAGCCAGCCGGTGGACACGATGAGCCTTTATGCCACCCTCGTGGAGTTGGCCGGCCTGCCGCGGCCAGTCCACGTCGAGGGCGTGTCAATCACCCCTTACCTGCGTGACCCGGCCGCTCCTTGGGACGGCACGCCCGCCCTCACCACCTGGCAGTTCAACAACCACAGTATCCGCACCGACCGCTGGCGCTACCTGCGCTGGAACAACGGCAACGAGGAGCTCTATGATCATTCCGTCGATCCCTACGAATGGCACAACCTGCTTTCCCCGCTCAACGCGGAGCGATCCGCCGGGATCAATCTTGACCAACTCAAATCCGAACTCGGGGTCTTCTTTCCAAAAATCAACCGCACGACCGAGGAAGGCGCGCGCCTGTATGGCGGCGAACAGAAACCTGCCGGCCGAAATCGGCCATGATCCCGCGGGCCGCTAAGCCTGATCGACGATGAAATGGATTCCTGCTTGTGCCTTGCTGTTCCTTACCCTGGTAGCCCCGGCCCTGGGAAAAGCCCCCTCTGGTCCCGACGTCCTGATTGTCGCCGACGTGCTGTCGGCAAGAAACTCCCTGCCTGAGCCGACGGCGGAACAACCGGTCCGTTATGTGCTGCTCGGCGGACTGGAACGCGATCTGGGCGGATCCATCGCCGGCTTCCCGCCGACACCGCCTGCACATCTGCGCGAGATTCTCGTGCAGGCTCTCGCCCGCAGTCACTTCATCGAGGCCCGGCTGGGTGAACGCCTACCGCCGGTCGCGATCGTCTACACCTGGGGCACCGCCCTGCTCGACACCTACGACTTGCTCGACGTGGATCAGGACACTGCGGAAACGACCAGCACCACCCTGACTTTCAACCAGCGCGAGATGTTTCAGCTGCTCGGCATCAACAAGGCCCGGCAACGACTCATGTCTGCTTCCGATACCCAGGATCTCACGGGCGCGCTGCACACCGACCGGCTCTATATCTTCGTCGCCGCGCTCGATCTCGCCGCCCTGCGCCAGCGGAAGATGAAGCCCCTGTGGCGCACCCGCATGAGCATCGAGGCGCGCGGCACCTCTCTGGCGGAATCGATGGAGGTCATGCTCGCCAGCGCCGCCCCCTTCTTCGGCCGGGAGGAAGCGCGGCCGGTCTTTGTTGACGACGCCCGGCGCCGCAAGGTCGAGGTGCGCATGGGTGACATCCGGGTGATTGATGGCGACGTCTCCCTGACGGCGCCCAAGTGACCGCCACCCCGGGATCTTTGCTATGCTCCTCGCACGGGCTCTTCAAACCCGCTTCGCCTCCATCTTCTTCATCCAATTGCTTCATTCCACCGCAATAACTCCTCCCGAAGTGTATCGTCTCAGCCTGGCTTTCCTGCTCCTGCCAGCGTCCGCCGCACTCGCCTTTAACTGGGTGCCCGCCGACGGCCGCTGGTCCGTCGCCCTCGCTTGGGCCGACGGCTGGCCGGCCGAGTGGCAGCATCGTCAGCCGGCCGAAAGCCGGCAGGCGGACGCGTGGACCATCCACCGTGCCGAATTTGCCCTGCCGGGCGGGACGCTGAAGGTGCAGGACAGCGAGCGGACGGTCGCCGACGACATGCTCGAGGTCCGCCGGCGTTGGCAGTGGGACGGCCCGGCCCCGCTCCCGCGGGTTTCCCTCTCGATCCGGGTTGCCACCGGCTTGCCGGCTGACGCCCGGCCTGTGCTGCCGGGCATCAGTTATTACGACAACCCCGCCGGCCAGTCGGTGGATCCCGGCCGCATCCCGGTGATCAGCGCGGCCGCGCCCCTGCGGCGCGGCTTCTATGAGGAGCATCGTTTTCCGATGCCGTTCGCCGCGGTGGAAGGCGCCCACCCCGACGGCCTGCGCGTGGTGGCACTGCACAGTGTGCCGAGTCCGATCCGCTTCGGCCACCAGCCGGACCAGTGGTGGTCGCTCGGGGTCGACTACACCTCCACTGGGGCTGAACTTGCGCTGCACTCCGGGGCGCTCGCCAGCAACGGACGCAACGGCCTGCTCAAGGGCTATCAGCGGCGCTGGTTTGAATACACCGATGCTTGGTGCACGCTGCCGCCCGGTGCAATCGTCGAGAAAACCTTCTACCTCGAGCGCGCCGCCGTGGCCCGCTCCGGCGACGGCTTCCGCGCACCGGTCCACACCTCGCTCCGCCTAAACGCCGCGCTGAATCCAGACGGCTTCCCGCCGGTGCGCGATGTGCTCGCCCGGAAATTCGCCGACACCCTGGCCCGCTGGCGCGTAACCCCGCATGCCACTGGCATCCAGGCCTTCCCCGAGCACCGCCGCTGGATCGACCTCGGCTGGGCCGGGCAATCCGAGGCCTTTGCCTATCCCTTTCTCGTGCTTGGCGAATCCTTCGCCGTGCCCGACCTTATCCGCTACGTCCAAAGCGGGCTGGATTTCATCGCCGGTGCGCCGTTCAGCGCGGACGGCTTCCCGGTCCGTTATGATCTGGACCGGCAGGCCTGGTCCGCGCGCACCAACCCGCTCTCCCAGGCCCAAGCGATGGAGAACATGCTCCAGGCCCTCCGCGTCGCCCGCGGCCGGCCCACGCTGGATGTTTCCCGCTGGGAAACTTTTCTTCGCCGCGCCGCCGACCACCACAGTGCGCGCGTGTTGTCCGCCAGCTGGCGGCCGGTTTCGACCAACGAGGGTTTCCTGATCGCACCGCTCGCCTACGCCGCCGGCCTGCTGGATGAGCCGCGCTACCTCACCGCCGCCCGCAAGGCTGCCGACCACTACCTCGCGCGCCATCAGGCCATGACCGAGCCCTATTGGGGCGGCACGCTGGATGCGCGGTGCGAGGACAAGGAGGGCGCCTGGGCCGCGTTCCAGGGTTTCCTCGCGATGCACGAGATCACGCGGGAGTCACGCTATCTCGAGGCCGCGGCCCACGCGGCCGATGTGGTGTTGAGCTACATGTATGTGTGGGACGTGCCGTTGCCGCCGGGCCGGCTCGCCGACCATGCGTTCAAGACCCGCGGCTGGACCGCCGTCTCTGTGCAAAACATGCACCTCGACGTCTACGGCGTGCTCTGCGCCCCCGCGTTCTGGCGTCTCGGTGAACTGACCGGCAGGAAGGACTATCAGCGCGCGGCGCGCCTGCTCTACGTCACCTGCGGCCAGTTGCTCGATCCCCGCGGCGGCCAGGGCGAGCAGATGCACCAGACCAACTACGCCCAGCATTACGACTACACCGATCTGGCCGGAGTGCGCGGCGACTACGTCGAACAGTGGAACGTCTACTGGATCAGCGCCCACTTCCTCGTCGCCGCGGCGCAGTTCCGAGAATTGGGCGTAGATGTGACCACTTGGTGACCGAAGGCTCAGCGTTGTTTTCTCACGGTCACACCCGGGACCCAATGTGAGCTGCCCAGCGTAGCGCGCGGTGACTCGGGAATGCCGCTCTCGTTGTTGTAGAGCATCGATATCAGCATGTCGACGGCCGCTTCCCCTGAAAGATCGTTGCGTTGCTCCATGGCCGCCCAGTCGTGAGCCGACGGGTTGTGCTCAAGGTCCACGAGCCCGATGTCCCGCGGAATCCTATACCCCAGATCCTCGAGCCAGATTTTGATGTCGCGATGCAGGGTTAGAATCACATCCGGCTTCCGTCGTTCCAACCATTTCTTGAAACGCTGGAAGCAGGCATCGGACCCATCGGCTTTGTCAAAGCTGGGCACGCGTTGTGCCGCCGGCAGCTCCTGCTGCCCGAACCACATCCCGGCGGAAAACCTACCCTCGACCAGATGATCCACCGTATGGCTGAGCACGAGGGCGGGTCGCTTGTAGCCCAGCGCGAGCACCTGTTTCACTGCCTCCAACATTAAGGCATGGTGATCAACGCAGCAAAAGGACAGGGTTGGCTCATGTGTGCGGACACCGGTCACGACACAGGCGATTTGCGGCCACAGACTGTCCAGCTGCTGCGGAAGTCGATTCTGATTGAACAACCCAACAACAATTGCGCCCCGAATGCCGCGGGATCTTAGAATTCGAGCCAAGCGCGCACCGTTGATTTCGGAATCATGCAACAAAAAATTGTCAAAGTGGTATCCTTGCGATTCCACACGACGGCGACAACCAGCTAACCAAGCGGCAATCGTGGGGTGGCGCTTCATGGCCTGGGAATCGGGATGCGCGTTGAGCAGGGCGATAGTATACCGAAACTTGGGCACCTTCGTCTTCCTCAATTCGGCCATGAGATGGGACAGCACAGGGTTGCGCTGATATCCCAGCTTTTCCGCCAACTGCTGCACGCGTCGCCGCGTTTCCACGGAGATGCGGCGATCATTTTTTAGTGCCAGTGAAACCGTGTTTTTTGACACACCCGATTGCTCGGCGAGCATGGTCATTGTCACTGGGACTTTGGGCGGGGTAATCATCGCGTCGAAGACGGTTAGCCAAGGGAATAGGTTACGGTCCTACTGTCCAACTCATTCGCAAAGCCTGACATCGGGACATGCGATGAGCAACTCGTGTGAAGCTGCACGGCAAGCGCACCGAGCTCAACCTGCCATTCTCGAAGGGAAAGATGGATTGCGATATGTATTACGGTCATTCAGGCCAACGCTTTTTGCAGCGGCCCATACGCATAAGGTCCCCAACGACCCCAAAGCACACTGCACCTCTCGGTGTTGTGCAGCCACGCCCCCAACCCTAGCCCTCAATACTAGCATGCACCTGAAGCATAATCGTCGTCGTGCGTATCCCGCCGCCTTATTGGCGGCACTCGCACTGCTGGCTCAGTCGGCCAGCCTGATCGCCCAAACCGCCCCCGCTCCCGCCAGCGGCCAGTCAGAGGAAACCTCCAAGCTCACTCCCGAGGCCGCCAAGGCCGCCGCCGAACAGGAGGAATCCGTGCTCGAGCTCTCTCCGTTCACCGTGACCGCCACGGAAGAAGAGGGCTGGGTTGCCACCAAGTCGCTCGCCGGTAGCCGCCTTAAGACCGAACTCAAGGACATCGCCGCCCCCGTCGAGGTGTTGACGATGGAGTTCATGAACGACTTTGCTCTCACCTCCGCCGCGGACGCAGCCATTTACACGACCAATGTCGAGGGCGCGGGCGACAATCTGGAACTTGGGCCCGGCGCCGGCTTTGGCACCGGCTTCCCGCCGCCCACCCGCGTCCGCGGTCTGCGCGACGCTACCAATTCGCGCGAGTTTTTCGAAAGCTTCATTCCTTCCGACAACTACAATCTAGATCGCGTAACCATCGCCTCCGGCCCAAACAATTTGCTCTTCGGTTCCGGCAGCCCGGCCGGCACGATCGATTCGACACTCAAACGCGCCCAGTTTCGTGATTTCGCCCGCGTGGACATGCAGTTCGACTCGAACCAGTCCCAGCGCTACGCTTTCGACGTCAATCAGGACATCATCAAAGACAAGGTGGCACTTCGCGTTTCCCACGTAACCGAAAAGAAGAATTACGAATATGAACCCGCCGGCTACGACCACGAACGCTACTATGGCGCCCTCATGCTCCGGCCATTCAAGAAGACCACAGTCTCGCTCCACGCTGAAAAGGTGAAGGTCCAGAACATCCGCCCGCAGCTCTTACTGCCGTTCGACAAAGTCAGTGCTTGGAGCAAGGCCGGAAGCATCACGAGCTACACTCACGGCGTTAATAATCCGATCTTCCACAATCCCGCCGCCGGTGGCACTTGGAACAATGCTGCCATCAATAACACGATCTGGGAGCGTCACAACAACAACGTAGTGTTTGTGCATGGCGCCACGGCTGGCTCGATGGCCGGCAAGGCTTACAACTTCAACAACACCGTACAAATCAAGTCCCCCAAGGATCTGCCGGGTGTTGATCCGCTCAACAACGAGGCCGACGGATACACCTTCCTTGATGGCACTTATATCCCTGTGGACGTCGACATTGCCGGTGCGGCCAAAGGCCAGAAGTTCGACGCTGACATCTACAACATCTTCATCACCCAACAAATTGGCGACAACCTCTTCATTGAGGCCGCTGCCTCAAAGGAGTCTGTCGAGGACTGGAATGTTGGCATGGGTGGCTACATCGGCGCCTACACGGTCCACCTCGACTCGAATAAGTTCATGGCTGACGGCGTCACCGCCAACCCCAACGCGGGGAAAATGTATATTCAGGGTGACCCTTTCCGCACGCAGACCCTGCGCGAGTCAGAAGACTGGCGCGTCTCCGCGTCCTACGAGTTCGACTTTCTCAAGAAGGATCATTCCTGGTGGCGGGATGTGCTCGGTCGCCAGCGCCTAGCCGCTCTGGTTTCCTCACGCGAGTCTTCCAACCGCCAGCAGGAACTCTTCCCGCGCATCATCCCTGTCGGTGGCGTGGATCCCGTGATCACCGGACACACCTTCACCGCCACCACGGTAAATGGCTGGGCCAACAACAGCACGCGCATCTTCAACCAGCGCTACTACCTCGACTCAACCGCCGGAGACTACTCGCCCAAACCCTACTATGATCTGTTCGCTCCGAGCTATCTCGTGGATGCCAACGGCAAGACCCATGTCGTGGACATGCTGAACACCGGGCTGACTGATCCGGAGGGGCGTCGTCTTGGCGCCGGCCGCATCAACTCCTTCATCAAGTCGAAGTTCGATACCAAGCAGCTCTCCTATCAGGGATTTTTCTGGAACAACCGCCTTGTCGCTACCCTCGGATGGCGAGATGACTCGGCCAATTCCACGGGCGCGGTCACCAAGCTCGATCCTTTCCGCCCAAATCCCACGGTTCCGGTCAATGCTCTCACGGATGATTTTCGCACCGGATTGAAGCCTCTCATTCAGGACGTGGCCTTCGCTCCTTATAACTCGGCCAACGAACAGTCTGGCACGACCCGCACCCGCGGCTTCGTTGCCCGCCCCCTGCGCGACTTCGTCCGCCTCCCGCTCAACGCCGACATCTCGGTTGCGTGGAACCGCTCTAACACGTTCCAACCCGATGTGTCCAACCTCGATCCCTTCGGCAATCGCGTGAAGGGAGCCACCGGTGAGGGCGAGGACAAGAGCATCCGCCTCGACCTGATGGAGGGCAAGTTCTCCGTCCGTTACACCGAGTTCGAGAACTCTGACGGCCCGTCGCGCGCCGGCAACGTGCCGTTCAACCGGTTTCGCTTCGACCTCTCAAGCATCCTGAATCGCGTAATGACCCTTGCGAATGGTGCCGGCAACACTCCCATCACGGGCTACACCAACAACCAGGGCTTCAATACCCTCGGCAGCGGCGATCCCTACTGGGTAGCCAGCTTCCGAGTCGCGCAGGGAGAAGAATGGGGCATGGACTGGCAGGTAACAAAAAACTTCCAGATCCGATTCAACATGAACACCCAAGATGTGACCGAGAGCGACATCGGCCTGCCTTGGTGGGAGTGGCTTGATCTGGAAATCCCGAAATATCAGGCGCTCACATTCCCGGAGGGGGGCATCAGCAACCCGCGAGACTTGAACAGCAACGGCACCATCGAGACCTGGACATGGAACACCGCGTGGATCAGCGACAGCGACCAGCGCACCGTCGCCCAGCGGTATGATGAAGTCGTCATCCGCGGCGCCAACGGCAAGGACATCATTCAGTCGCTCGATGGTCGGCCCAACGAGTTCGTCCGTGAGAACCGATACAATGTTAATTGGATGTATCGCTTCTCCGAGGGTCGCCTCAAAGGCCTGAGTATCGGCGGCGCCTTCCGTCACCGTGCCGCCCCCGTGCTCTCCTTCAACAAGAAACTCGTGAACGGCATCGGTGCGCTTGACATCGAAAATCCCTTCTACGGCAAGGAGGAGAACTTGGTCGATCTCAGCTTCAACTACCGTCGCAAGCTCAATGACTCCTTCTGGGGTGTGAAGGGCTACAACGTCGGCCTGAACATCCGCAACGTGCTCGACGATTCCGACCTCTACGACAAGTTGATCAATGTCAGCGGCGTCGCGGTCCGCCGGGCCAAGCCCTTCGAGGGTCGCACCATCGTCCTCAGCATGGGCTTCGATCTGTGATCTTCTGTTCCATGGGGTAATGAACAGTCGAGGCGCCCGCGCAAGTGGGCGCCTTTTTCTTTTCCCTCTCTCGATGCTATCAGCTGCTCAACTCTATCAGCCTTCGCGCGCCATGTCTGCTGGTGCCGGCTTCAACTGGTTGCTCTTTGTGCTTATTGTCCTGAGCCTCAGACTACAGGGAGCTGACACCCGGGCACGCGATCTCAACGGGCAGGTCTTTGATCCATTCGCTGAGTCTACTGCGGGAACCATAGTCCTGATTTTCGTGGCCACGGATTGCCCGATCTCGAACCGCTACGCTCCCGTGGTGAACGATCTCGCCGTAACCTTCTCGTCTCCGAACCTGCGGTTTTTCGCCGTCTATCCCGACGCCACCGCGACGGCCTCCGCGATCCGAAAACATCGTGAGGAGTATGGCTACAAGTTGCCGGCCCTGCTGGATCCGGATCACAGCCTGGTTCGGCGAGCGGGAGCCACGGTGACACCCGAGGTCGCCGTGTTCCTCTTGTCGCCGGAGGCCGGAGCCAGCCCGCTCCTGATCTAC
>JAUPWC010000483.1 GCA_030916665.1 Verrucomicrobiota bacterium | reverse complement strand
TGGAATACTACTGCTCCAGCCCTCGGATCTCGCACAGCCCCCACCTTCTGGCTTTGCCTGCATGGAAAAGAGCCTTGGATCTCATCTGCTGCCTGCTGGCTCTTCCGCTGCTGATTGTCTGTGCCTTGGTCATGACCATCATCACCAAGCTCTCCTCTCCCGGCCCCGTGCTCTTCCGCCAGGAACGCATCGGCTACCAAGGCCGCCGTTTTAAGATCTACAAGTTCCGGAGCATGCACGTGAACGCCGATTCGGCGCGCCACAAGGAACACTTCAAGCAGTTGGTTGGCACCAACGCCCCGATGGTGAAGCTCGATACCAAGGGCGAAGCTTGGCTGATCCCCGGCGGCTGGCTGCTGCGGGCCTCCGGCTTGGACGAACTGCCCCAGTTGATCAATGTGCTCCGCGGGGAGATGAGCCTGATCGGTCCCCGGCCCTGCCTGCCTTCGGAAGCCGAGCTCTACCAACCCTGGCAGCGCGAGCGCTTCAACGCCCTGCCCGGCCTCACCGGTCTCTGGCAGATTTCCGGCAAGAACCGCACCACTTTTGAGGAAATGATCCGGCTGGATATCCGCTACGCCCAGACCTTCTCCTGGTGGCTGGATCTCAAAATCATCGCCCTGACCATCCCCGCCCTCGTGGTGCAGATCTATGACACCCGCGCCGGTCGCCGGCAGGCCAGAATCAGCGGCCACACGGCGGCGCCTTTCTCGATGTCCCGGACGCGCTCTCCGCTGAAGGTGCCGTAACGCGCGCCGGCCGGTAAATCCGGCAAGTCTCGGCTTGGAAATGCCCGCGCGCCGGCCAGTTTGATCCGCGCTTCCCCGTTTGCCCGGATTCCTTCCGCGGCCTGCCTCCGCCAAATCCACCTGACCAAACATGAAACCACCCTTGAAGATCGGCGTAGTAGGCTGCGGCTACTGGGGACCCAACCTGATCCGGAATTTCCGCGCCCTGCCCGATTGTCGCATGCACACGGTGTGCGACATCAGCGAAGAGCGCCTGCGGCATATGCGGTCCCTCTACCCCGAAATCGAGTGCGAGACCAGTTACGAGAATCTTCTCAACGACACGACCCTCGATGCCCTCGTGATCGCCACCTCGGTCCGGCATCATTACCCGATGGCGAAATCGAGCATTCTCGCGGGCAAGCATACCTTCATTGAGAAGCCGTTCGCCTCGTCGGTCGCCCAGTGCGAGGAACTCATCTCCCTGGCCCGCCAGAAAGGGGTCGTCCTCATGGTCGGACACACCTTCCTCTACTCGCCGGCGATCAGGAAAATCAAACAGATCGTGGACAACGGGGACATCGGCAAAATCCGCTACATCTCCGCCCGCCGCCTGAACCTGGGGCTCTTCCAGAAGGACATCAATGTGGCCTGGGATCTCGCCCCGCACGACCTCTCGATCATCCTGCACATCATGGCCGAATCGCCGGTGAGCATCAACTGCCGCGGCGCGGCCCACATCACTCCCGGCGTCGAGGATGTCACCTCCATGAACCTGATGTTCAGCGACGAAAAATCCGCGATCATCCAGAGCAGCTGGCTCGATCCGAAGAAAGTCCGCGAGATGACGATCATCGGCAGCGAACGCATGATTGTTTACGACGACGTCGCCCCGCAGGAGAAGATCAAGATCTTTGACGTCCGCGTGGAACGCCCGCCCCACTACGACACCTTCGCCGAGTTCCACTACGCCTACCACTACGGCGACATGTATAGCCCCGACATCAAGCAGGACGAACCGCTGAAGACCGAGTGCCAGCACTTCCTCGACTGCATCCGCACCGGGCAGACCCCGCTTTCCGACGGCCGGCGCGGCTTGGATGTGGTGCGGATTCTCGAAGCCTCCTCCGCCTCCCTCAAGCTGCAAGGCGCCCCCATCCGGCTGGACCCGGCCCCCGCCGTGCCGGACCAACCGGCCCCGTCCCGGGTCAAGGATGCCGGGTCCCGTTCTCCCCTGGCCGCGGTCCATTCGAAGCCGATTGGCACTCCTCAGGTTCAGACCGGGCGCTGACCGCTCCACCCCTCCGCGGATGCAACTCCCCCCTTCCCTTCACCGGCAGATCGCTCCGGATGTCAAACTCGGCCAGGACGTCAAAATCTTTGGCTTCGTCAACCTCTACGGCTGCGAGATCGGCGACGAGTCCAAGATCGGCACCTTCGTGGAAATCCAGAAGGGCGCCAAGATCGGCCGCCGCTGCAAGATCTCCAGTCACACCTTCATTTGCGAGGGCGTGACCATCGAGGACGAGGTCTTTGTCGGCCACAGCGTCACGTTCACCAACGACATGTTCCCGCGCGCGGCCAACGCCGACGGCAGCTTGCAGACCGAGGCTGACTGGAAATGCCTGCCCACCCTCGTCAAACGGGGCGCCTCCATCGGCTCCGGTGCGACCTTGCTCTGCGGAATCACCATCGGCGAAGGCGCGATCGTCGGCGCCGGCGCGGTTGTGACCAAGAACGTCGCCCCCAAGACCATCGTCGCCGGCAACCCCGCCCGGGTGTTGCGCCCGGCCCCGGCCGCCGGTCCGCGCGAGTTTAAGGTGTAAGTTTAAGTTTAAGTCCTAGCTGCTAGTATCTAGTTTCTGGTCCCTAGCCGCTAGTCTCTAGTCTCTAGTCTCTAGTCCCTAGTCGCTAGTCCCTAGTTAGTGGTTCAATCACTTCTCATAAAATCCATGTGATCCGCGAAATCCGTGGTTAAATCCTGCCTCGGCCCGCAAATCCTAAATTCGAGAATCGAGATTCGAAAATCCCCGCCCCGCCACCCTCTCTACCCGCTACTCGCTACCCGCTACCCGCTACTCGCTACTCACTCCTCACTCCTGCTTTCTTCTCCTCAAGCCTCCCATGTCCCAGTCCAAAGTTCCTTTCCTCGACCTGAAAGCCCACCACGATCCGATCCGGGCGGAAGTGATGGCGGCCATGAACGAGGTGATCGACGCCAACGCCTTCGCCGGCGGTCCCTTCGTTGCCCGTTTCGAGGAGGCCTACGCCAAATTCTGCGACGCCAAGTTCTGCATCGGGGTCGGCAACGGCACGGACTCGCTCTGGTTTGCGCTGCTGGCCCTGGGGGTCGGCCCCGGCGACGAGGTCATCACCGTGCCCATGACCTTCATGGCCACGGCCGAGGCGATCACCTACGCCGGGGCCAAGCCCGTGTTCGTCGATATCGACCCGCAGACCTATACGATCGACGCCACCAAGATCGAAGCCGCCCTCACCCCGCGCACCAAGGCCATCATGCCCGTGCACCTCTTCGGCCAGTGCGCCGACATGGATCCCATCATGGCGATCGCCAAGAAGCACAATCTCTTCGTGGTGGAAGACGCCGCCCAGGCCCAGGGCACCACCTACCGCGGCCGCAAGGCCGGCACCATCGGCCATGCCGCCTCCTTCAGTTTCTATCCCGGCAAGAACCTCGGCGCCTGGGGCGAAGCCGGAGCCGTGACCACCAACGACGACGCCCTGCGCGACAAGGTGGCCATGTTCCGCGAGCACGGACAAAAGAAGAAATATTACCACGATGTCGTGGGCTGGAACGGCCGGATGGACGGCCTCCAGGCAGCCGTGCTGAGCGTGAAACTCAAGTATCTTGAGGCCGCCAACAACCAGCGCCGCCGCGCCGCCGCCCTCTACCATCAGCTGCTGGCCGGCACCCCGGGTGTCACCCTGCCGGTCGAGGCGGCCTACGGACAATCCATCTACCACATCTACGCCGTGCGCGTCGCCAACCGCGATCGCCTGATCCAGCTGCTCGGCGAGCGTGGCGTCGCCACGGGCATCCACTATCCGGTCCCGGTCCATCTGCAGGCGGCCTACGCCAATCTCGGTTATCATCGGGGCGATTTCCCGGTCAGCGAGGCCTGCGCGGATTCGTTCCTGTCCCTGCCCATGTTCCCCGAGCTCACGAACCAACAGATCGAAACGGTTGTCCGTGAATTCAAGGACTGCCTTCGCAGCCCAACCGGCGGGACGGCCTGAAACCGAACCAGCCACTCGGAGGGGGAGCCTGCGCTCCGCGCGGGCTGTCTGAGCCGGGATCATGCAATTGAAGGTGGAGCGCACTGACCCCAGTGCGCTGGTTGGGGAGGGGCCGGGGCCAAGCGCGCTGAGGTCAGCGCGCCCACCATTTGGTCGCCTGAGTTTGAGTTAGAAACAGCGCGGCTTCTGCATGAGTCCGGCTGACGCGGAACGCTTCAGTCGGAAACAAGATTACCCTAAAGCCCGGATTCCGGTTTTGTCTGAGATTTTGTAGCC
>JAUPWC010000482.1 GCA_030916665.1 Verrucomicrobiota bacterium | reverse complement strand
CGGAGCAGGCCTCGTCCGGAGCCGCGATGCGGCGCTCGCGGATGCCCGAACGGGTGCGGATCCACTCGTCGGAGGTATCGACCGTCTTGGAAAGTTCTTCGTTGGTGAGCACCCGGGCGGGGGCGTAGGAGCCGACGCCGGCAATGATGACGGAAGCCATGGGAAAATTCAGGAAGCGGGGGCGGCCGGAGCCGCCGGAGGTTCGAGCAGGACGTTGGCGCGGGCGACATCCTGTTCGGTGTGCTGGTAAAGGTCCTGGTGGATGATCTTGGCGGCGGCGCGGATGGCGTTGGCCATGGCGTGGCGGTTGCTCGAACCGTGGGCCTTGAGGATGTTGCCGCGGACGCCGAGGAGCGGGGCGCCGCCGTAGCGGTCGGGGTTCATGCGCGACTTCAGGGCGTCGAAGGCACCCTTGGCCAGCAGCGCGCCGCCGATGCGCAGGGGGTTGGCCTGCAGCTCCTGCTTGAGCATGCCCGTGATGAACTTGGCGAGCGACTCCCAGGTCTTGAGCAGGGTGTTGCCGACAAAGCCGTCGCAGACGACGACGTCCACGGTGTCGCGGAAAACCTGGAAGCCCTCGATCGGCCCGGCGTAATTGATCACGCCGTCGAGCCGCTTCATGAGTTCGTGCGTCTCGGTGATGAGGGAGTTGCCCTTGCCTTCCTCGGTGCCGATGGTGAGCAGGCCGACCCGGGGCGAGGCGACGCCGAGGATGACCTTGGCGTAGTTGGCGCCGAGGATGGCGTTGTGGACGAGGTGCTCGGGCTTGGCCTCGGGGTTGGCTCCCGCGTCGATGAGGATGAAATGGCCGCCTTCGCGCGGGATGACGGCGGCCAGGGCCGGCCGGTCCACGCCTTCCATCATGCGCAGGCGCAGGGTGCTTCCGGCCATGAGCGCACCGGTGTTGCCGCAACTGATGGTGACACGGGCCTCGCCGCTTTTGACGAGTTCGATGGCCTTCACCATCGAGGAATCCTTCTTCCGCTTGAGGGCCTGCAGCGGTTTGTCCTCCATGGTGATCACCTCGGAGGCGTGCAGGATGGAGACGCGCGGGTTGCCGGCGAGTCCGGCGGCGCCGAGCAACGGCTCGAGCACCGCTTGGTCGCCCACGAGCGTGATGGGATCCATCGTCTCGTCGGCGAGCACGAGCTGGACCGCCGCGACAACCTCGGACGGACCCAAGTCTCCACCCATCGCGTCCACCGCAATGCGGGCGCTACCGGGCGCAGGACTGGCGACTGCGGAGTGGATGGCGAAAAACCCAGCCTACTGACCCGATCAGACCTCGACGTTGAGAACCTGCCGGCCGCGATACATGCCGGTCTTCGGGTTCACGCGATGCGGGCGAAAAGCGCCGCCGTCGGTGTCTTTGGCGAACTCTGGGGCCTTGAAGGCGTTGGCGGCACGGCGGTTGGCGCTGCGGCGCTTGGACTGTTTGCGTTTCGGATTGGCCATAAATCAGGTTTGGTAGCGCGCCGGGTATGTAAAAACCGACGCAGTTTTCTGTATAAAGGAAAGGGTGGTAAGGTTGGCCGTGGGGGCCGTCAAGTAGTTACTCGTCAACCCGGCCCCCGGACTCTCAAAGCAGGTAAACAACCGTCAGGATCAGCGCCAGGGCCAGCCGGTAGTAGGCGAAGAAGGCCAGACCGTAGCGGGAGATGATATGGACGAGGAATTTGACGGCGATCAGGGCCGAGATGGCCGCCACTCCGGCACCCAGCAGGACGTTGCTCCAACCGAAAACCTCGATCATGGCCGGGCCGGATTTGACGCCCTTGTAGAGGGCGGCGCCCCCCAAGGTGGGCAGTCCGACCAAAAAACTGAATTCCGCGGCCTTGGCCGGGCTCAGGCCGGCGAGATAACCGCCAACGATGGTAACCATGGAGCGGCTGGTGCCCGGCCAGAGGGCCAGGCACTGGCCCAGGCCGATCAGGAGCGCGGTGCGCGGGGCCAGGTCGGCGGCGTCGCCCTTGGCGCGACCCACCCCGGTGCTGGCGTCACGCCAGCGCTCGGCCCAAAGCATCAGAATGGCGCCCGCCACGAGGGCCACGATCACGGCCCAGACGGAGAAGAGATATTTGTCGATGAGGTCGTGCAACAGCAGGCCGAAGACGACCACCGGGAGGAAGGCCAGCGCCACGTTGCGGAGCAGACGAAGGCCGGCGCTGCTGCGACCGAACAGGCCGCCGATCATCAGGAACAGTTGCTGCGCGTAGAGAAACAGCACGGCCGCGATCGCGCCAGCTTGGATGACGACCGCATACGTGTCGGCGGCGAGCTTGAGGGTCAGGGGTTCGCCGGTTGGGTTGTCCGCGGTGGGGCGCTTGTGCCAGAGGGGCTGGCCGTCCTTGTCCTTGAGCTGAGCCTCGGATTCTAGTCCGAGCACGCGGTTGGCGATGATGAGGTGACCGGTGCTGGAAATGGGCAGGAACTCGGTCACGCCCTCGACCACGCCGAGCACGATGGCATCGCCGACGCTCAGTTCGGCGGCCGGGGCGGCGGCCGGAGCCGCCGGTTGGGCGGCCCCAAGGCTGGCGGTCAGCAGGGTGGTGGCACAGAGGAGGCGAAACATCGGAATCACGCGCTCATGTCCGCGCAAAGCCCCGGCTCTGTCGAGTTTTATGCTTTGCGGGTGCCGCGGGTTTTGCTTCTTGTCGCGGACCATGGCCGTTCTCCCCGCTTTCACCGCCTCGTTGCAAGCCCGCCAGGATCTTGAATCCGAAGAAGTGCAGGCCGCCGCGACCGCGCTGGCGTCGTCTGAGGTGCCCGACGAACCGAAGGCCGCCTTCCTGCTCGCGCTGGCTGACAAGGGCGAGACCCCCGCGGAGATCGCCGGTTTCGCCTCGGCCTTCCGGGCCATGGCGGTGAATCCCGGTGTCGAGACCATCGCGCCGCGCGCCATTGACATCGTCGGCACCGGTGGCGACCACGCGGGCGGTTTCAACATTTCCAGCCTCGTCGTGCTGGTGCTGGCCAGCGCGGGCGTGCCGGTGATGAAGCACGGCAACCGCGGCATCACGTCCAAGTGCGGCAGCGCCGACCTCCTCGCCGGTCTCGGGGTCGAGATCACCGCGGCGCCCGAGAAGTCGCGCCGTGCGCTTGAGCAGCTGGGCTACGCCTTTTTCTTCGCGCCGAACTACCACCCCGCCTTCAAGCACATCGGGCCGGTGCGCAAGCAGCTTGCCGCGCAGGGCCGGCGCACGGTGTTCAACATCCTCGGTCCGCTCATCAACCCCGGCCGTCCCGCTCACATCCTGCTCGGTGTCTATGCGGCGCCGCTGGTGGACAAGCTCGCCGCCACCCTGGAGGAACTCGGCCAGCCCGCCGGTCTCGTCGGCTATGGCGTCCTCGGCGAAGGGCAGGGCATCGACGAACTCACCACCGCCACGCCCAACCGCGTGCGCGGCGTCGGCCGACTGCGCGGAGTGCAGGGCATCTGGGGCGCCGAGACCTTCGGCCTCCCGACCTCGTCGTTCGACGATCTGCGCGGTGGCGACGTCACCGCCAATCTGGCCACGGTTGAGACCATACTCGCCGGCCGCGGTCCGGCCGGTCTCGTGGACACGATCGTGCTGAACGCTGCGGTCGCATTGTATGTCGTCGGTCGGACCGCGACAGTTCCCGCCGGCATCCCGCAGGCACGCGAACTCCTGCTTGGCGGCGCCGTGCGCGCCAAGATCGACGCGACCCGCGAATTTTACCGCTCATGAAAAGACAGTATTTCGGCACCGATGGCATTCGCGCGCCCTACGGCAGCGACATCATGAATGAAGCATTTGCCTGGCGCCTCGGTGTTGCCGTGGCGGCCTGGCTGATGGAGAACGGCGCGTCGCGCGGGGCCAGTGCGCTTATCGGGCGGGATACGCGCGCCTCGGGCGGCTCGCTCACCCAAGCGCTGGCGGATGGCCTGGTCCATGGCGGTTGCCAGCCTTTCACGCTGGGGGTTCTGCCGACACCGGCGGTGGCCTGCGCAGTGACGGCCCGTCGGGCGGCACTCGGGGTTGTGGTCACGGCGTCGCACAATCCCGCGACCGACAACGGCATCAAGTTCTTCGGGCCCGCGGGCATGAAGCTGACCGACGAACAGGAGGCGCGCATCGAGGCGCTATTGCCCGGCCCGAGAAGTGAAGGGCGCCCCGGTCCGCTGCCGGCGTTGGACGGGATCACGGACTACCTTGCGTCCACGGCGAGTCTTCTGCCCGCGCGGCTTGACGGTTGGCGGATCGTCCTCGACACGGCCAACGGGGCCACGGTGCACACGAGCGGCCGCGTCCTGCGGGAGCTGGGCGCGGAAGTCATCCCGCTCGGTGCCGACCCCGACGGTCGGAACATCAACGAGGGTGTCGGCAGTGAGCATCCGGAGAAAATGTCCGATCTGGTGAAACGTCACGGCGCCCGTCTCGGCGTCGCCCACGACGGCGACGGCGACCGTTGCATCCTCTGCGACGAGCACGGCGCGGTGCTGGACGGGGACGAGATTCTGACCCTGCTGGCGCTGCACGCGCTGAATCAGGGTCGCCTGGCGCAAAACCTCCTTGTCGTGACCCAGCAGAGCAACCTCGGGGTCGAGGCCGCGCTCGAAGCGGTCGGCGGGCGCGTGGCGCGCACGCCGATTGGCGATCGCTACGTGATCGAGCGCATGCGGGCCGAGGGCGCCACGCTCGGTGGCGAATCATCGGGACACATCATCTGCTCGGACGTTTCTTCGACGGGTGACGGGCTGGTCGCGGCACTGAAGGTCATCGAGGTCATGCTCGCCACCGGCCGGCCGCTTTCGGAGCTGCGCCGGGTGCTGGTGAAATTTCCACAGCTCACTCTCGCGCTGAAGGTGCGGGAAAAAAAGCCGCTGGAGACGCTGTCGGGCCTGACCGGCACGGTGCGTCAGGTTGAGACGGAGCTTGGCTCCCGCGGGCGGGTGCTGGTGCGGTATTCCGGCACGGAGCCCAAACTGCGGCTTTTGGTTGAAGGTCCCACGAGCGAAACGGTGAAGACGGTCATGGAACGTCTGCAGGCGGCGGCTCGGGCGGAGCTCGACGTGTTGTAAGGTTAGGGCCTTCTGTCCCTGCTAATACTTTCGCGGGCGGGCCACTATCCGCTCTTGGCCCGGAGTTTTGTTCCGATAAGCAGGTTAACACCGATTCGGTCACCTCCTTCAGTCATGCCCCGGTCCAGTTCACCGGCCGGTCCGTCACCGGCTCCCCTGTTGCGTCGCCTTTTCTGGCTGGCGGCCTTTTTGTCTGCGCTTGCCGGTGGGCGGGCTCAGGAGCTTGCCGCCGCCGGAGGAACGATCACGTCG